>JACCRD010000190.1 GCA_013813755.1 Acidobacteriota bacterium
GTTTGCCAAAAACGTAATTTGTCCACTTTCCGCAAGATCGAGTCCCGCCGCGCCTTCGAGTTCCAAATCAGCCTCGCCGCGCTCAATCACGGCGAAAGTTTTTTCGGCTATGGTTGATAGTTTCATATTGTTGTTTTAAAGTTATTTAATATAAAGAAACAAATCATTTCTTCAAATAATCCGCAGTTAATCAAAAATTTATTATAACGAAATTTATATGAGTGAAAAAATTCTACCCCAAACTGATAAAAATTACACCGCTGAAGAGTATCTGGATATTGAACGTGAAGGCACCACCAAACACGAATTTATAAATGGTAAAGTTTTGGCGACGGCAGGTTCGAACCGGATGCGCAGTTTGATCGCCAGCAACACGACGATCGCCATCGGAAATCGGATTCACGGACAAAAAAATGAAATTTACGCGGGCAATATGCGCGTGCAGCTGAATCCAAACAGATTTTCGTATCCTGATGTGGTTATCGTCAGCGGTAAACCATCTTTTACCGATAATGAATTCGATGTTTTATTGAATCCGGCGATCACAGTTGAAATTATTTCTAAAAACACAAATTTTCAGGACAAAACTGAAAAGCTCGAATGTTATCTGGCGATGGACAGCATTCGTGAATATCTGCTGGTCAAAGAAGACGAAATGCGCGTCGAACACTACGCCAAACAAAATTTGAAGCAATGGATTTACCGCATTTACAACGACCGCGAAGAAATAATTTCGCTCGAATCGATCAACTGCAAAATTTCTTTGACTGAAATTTACGCGCAGATCGATTCAGAAGTCGCGGGTAAAAAAGCTGGTGCTTAACTTTCATTAATTGAAAACTTACAATAAATTTACCGGATCAATCTCGACGTAAACAATCCGCAGATCGCAAAATTTTTCCTGCGCTTCCGCAAGAGCGAAATCGAGCGTTTCTCGCAAATGGCGGCGGTTTCGCGCCTTGACCAAAATCTGCAAACGATGTTCACCTTTCAGACGGGCGAGCGGCGCGGGCGCGGGTCCGAGGATTATGCAGTGTTTCTCCACGTTGACCTTTTCCAGACACTCGCGCAAAATGCCGGCGTGGTCGAAAGCGTAATTGTAATTCTGGTGCTTTATTAAAAGCGAAGCGAGGGCGACAAATGGCGGGTAATTCAAATTTTTGCGAAAGCGAATTTCTTCGGCGTAAAATTCGTCATAATTCTGCGTTCCGGCGTGTTGGAGCGCGTAGTGTTCGGGATAAAATGTTTGAATCAAAACGCGTCCCTGCAGACTTCCTCGCCCTGCTCGCCCCGCCACCTGCGTCAAAAGCTGAAAGGTGCGTTCGGCTGAGCGAAAATCAGGCAGCCCGAGTCCCGCGTCAACCGAGATGACACCGACGAGCGTGACGTTGTGAAAATCGTGACCCTTGGCGAGCATCTGCGTTCCGACGAGCATATCGAGTTTGCCTTCGCTAAATGCGGTGAGCGTGTTTTCGAGTTCGTGTTTGCGCTTGGTCGAATCGCGGTCAACGCGGGCGATTCTTAAATTTGAAAATTTGCGCCGCAGAATATCTTCGACCTGCTCGGTTCCTTCACCGAGAAAAAAAAGAAACTTGCTTTCGCACATCGGACACACACGCGGAACTTTTTCGCGGTGATTGCAGTAATGGCAGACGAGCTTTGCCTCGCGTTTATGAAACGTCAGCGTAATATCGCAATTTTTGCAGCGAATCGTTTCGCCGCACGTCCGGCACAACACAAAACTTGAAAACCCGCGCCGGTTCAGCAAAATTATCGACTGTTCGCCTTTTGAATGCGTTTCTTCGATGGCTTCGAGAAGTTCGGGCGCGAAAATTGAATCTTTGCCGGCAGTTTTGAAAACTCCGCGCATATCGACGAGTTCGGCGCGGGCGAGCGGGCGATTTCCGATGCGATTCGGCAGAGTTAGATATTTGTATTTGCCGTTCTGGGCATTGTGAAAAGATTCGAGCGCGGGCGTCGCCGAACCGAGAACAATCACCGCGTTTGCGAAATTACTACGCACGATGGCAATGTCGCGCCCGTGATAAAAAGGCATCTCGCTCTGTCGATAAGAACCGTCGTGTTCTTCGTCAACAATAATCAAACCGATATTCTGAAGCGGCGCAAAAATAGCGGAACGTGTGCCGATGGCAATCCGCGCCTTTCCGCTGCGCAGTCTGCGCCATTCATCGAAGCGTTCGCCAGTTGAAAGGTTCGAATGCAGAATCGCCACCGCGTCGCCGAAAACCGCTCGCAGACGGCGCGAAAAAACCGGCGTCAGAGCGATTTCCGGCACCAGCATCAGCGCGGATTTTCCCTTTTCGAGCGTCGTCTGCATCGCCCGTATGTAAACTTCAGTTTTGCCGCTGCCCGTCACGCCGTGCAGCAGAAACGCCTGATATTTTTCCGCTCCAAGAGCTTTCTGTATTTCTTCCAGAACCGAAGTTTGTTCGTCGGTCAAAGTTAAATTGAGTAAATCCGGTAAAACCACGTTTTGCAGAGGGTCACGCTGAACTTCCTGCACGAAAATCTCCAACACGCCGCGCTTGACCAGCGTTTGAATCGGTGACGCGCCGACATCAGCGCGTTCAATCAAATCGGTAAAAATGATTTCGCCGTTCGCCTCCAGAATAATTTCAATAATGCGCGTCTGCGTTTCGTTCAGAGGCTTCTGGTCTGGCTTGTGAAATTCCGGCGAGAGAAGTCGCACGGCTTTGCGGCGTTTTGGCTTAACCTGTGAAGTCAAAGTGCGGTGAAAAATGCTCGCCCAGCCTTCTTTGACCAATTCGCGCAAAGCGCGGCTACTGGTAGACGCGCCAAATTTGCCGGTCAATTCACGATTTGTAGTTTCGCCATTTTCACCTAGATGCCGCAGAACTTTAACCTTTATGGTATTCGACGAAGAAATTTTGAGCAGTTCATCGCGCCCTTTTGCCGTGATTGTGTAAACCTGTTCGACGCTGGCATTAATCCCTGCGGGCAACGAGGCTTTGAGCATTTCGCCCCACGAAGCCGAGTAATAATCAGCCGCCCACTGCGTGAGCCGAACAATTTCAGCAGTCAAAAGCGGTTCAGCATCGAGCAGTTCGAGAGCGTCCTTGAGGGTTTCCGGTTCGATTTCAAGTTCGGGACTTAAATTGACATGCAGCGCCACGGCATAACCGGTTAGCTGGCGTTTGCCGAACGGAACAAGAAGCCGCGCCCCGATTTTTATATTTTCCTGCAAACCGATTGGCAGACGATATGTAAAAGTTTGTTTGAGCGGTAGAGGCAGCGCGACTTCGACAAATTCGGGCAGAATTTCGGACTCCAGATTCAACATTCTAAATTTCGGATTTCAGGTTCAGGATTCAAAATTTCAAATCTGAAAATTATGCGCTCACATTTTTAGGTTTGATGAATAAATGATAACGTAATGGAACTTTTTAAGAAAATATGAATCTAATAGTTTTAGCTTAAAATCCAAAACAGAAACGAAATATTATGGATACGCTTTTACAAAACGGACAAAATGAAAAAAAGGGAATCGGCAAAATTTTCCCGCTCGCTCTGCTCATCGCGGCGGGACTGATCGCGGGCGCCATCTGGCTCTGGTCTTTTCAGCCGTCAATCGAACAGCAGAAACAGAAAGCGATGGAAGGAGCTTTTCTTGAAAACTCGCCTGAATTTGATCAATACACAAAAGATATTGTGATCCAAACCGATGCCGACGGCACAATGCAGTCGATGACCGGAATGGGAACAATGATGATGTCGATTCCCGCCGGTATCCGAAATAAAGGAGGCAGAACGATTAACGGACTGGAAGTCAGAGTCGGCGTGGTTGACAGTTTCGGCAAAATCATCAAAGAAAAAATCGTCAACGTCGTTCCCCAACAGCATGAAAGTTTGCAACCGGGGCAAACCGTTCCCGTCAGGGCGACCGTCGAGGGGTTCAGCAAAGAAGACGACCGCGCGAATGTGCGCTGGAAGGTGACGGCAATCCGGGTTGAATAATGGGCGAGTAAATTCTGAAATTGAAAAACTGTAAACCAAGATGACCGAACAATTTACGCCAACCGAAAAAACAAAACTGCGCCGCATTCCAAAGCGCGGCGTTTATGAACGCGAAAAGATTTATCAAATTTTGGACGAAGGATTTATTTGTCATGTTGGTTTTACCGATGGTGGCAAAACTTTTGTGATTCCGACCGGATACGCGCGTCTCGAAGATAAACTTTTGATTCACGGCTCTTCAGCCAGCCGGATGATGCGCGAAATGGCGCAGAAAATCGAAGTTTGCGTTACTGTCACATTGCTTGACGGCTTGGTTTTGGCGCGTTCGGCGTTTCACCACTCGATGAATTATCGTTCGGTTATAATTTTCGGCACGGCGCATCTTATTACGGACGCCAAAGAAAAATACGACGCGCTCAAAGCCTTTACCGAACACATTATTCCGAATCGCTGGACGGATATTCGCCCGCCAAACGATTTGGAATTAAAGGCGACCACAGTTTTATCTCTCCCGATTGAAGAAGCGTCAGCCAAAATTCGCAACGGAGACCCGGTTGACGATGAAGCCGATTATTCTCTCAGTGTTTGGGCGGGCGTTGTGCCTCTGAAAATGGAGCGCGGTCAGTCAATCAGAGATGCGCGATTGAATTCAGATATCGAAATGCCTGATTACCTGTAAAGATTTACAATTATTCTACTCACTTTATAATCAATTATCGTTTTATTAACGTGAAACAAATTATCAAGCGGTATATGATTTTTATATTTTTACCGGTTGATAAATTACTTTTTTGTTTTTGTAAGTTGCTCTTAAAATCTGTTTTCGGTTAGCTGGAGCAACGCTTAAATGTATCCAGTTAGGATTTTTCAGTGTTCCGAATTCGAGAATAACCTGATCAAATTTTCGGCAGTTAGCAACGACCCATTCGGCAAGTTTTCTGGTTTCAACTTCATACGGAATGATGTCGGCGGCATAACCTAAACGGTGATCGCTGTTTGCCGCGCCGCCAACCAGTTTGTTGAGTTTTTCTGAGCGAAAACCGGATGTTATTTTGAGCGGACCGAGCGCTTTGCGGGCGGGCTGCAAAATTTTCTGGCACAAAAGCCGAAGATGCGCGACTTCTATTTCGTTCGGTAAATTTTTAATGCCGTTTTGATCGGCGGTGGTCGAAACAACAAATTCCCACAACCTAAAATCAGCTGACAACGCCAAATTGAGATTAATCATACGAATATTTTTTTGATTTCAGACCGAGCGAATAACTGAATGTTCACCGGCTAGCGAACGTGAAACGTGCAGAAATCATTCCATTCTTCAGTTTCATTTAATGTCTTTGAATGTTTATTCGGACAATTTACCGTCGCCCGCATTCCCGTTACGTCACAAACCATTATGGTAATATTTTGCTCGCGGTCGGGGGCTATCTCCATTTTCCGCCGGGCGGGTGGATTTTGATCGGGGTTTTTATCAGTTTGATTTTCATCGTAGCTTTGGTAAGGCGTAATTGTTGTGTTTGGAACGGCTTGTGGATTCTCCCGCATAAATACGTTTGTTTCTTCCGTCGGCAGAAGAACTTTGTTCGGCAGTGTTCCGCTGATAAAAAGTTCGAGGCGGCGAAACTCGTTTGGGACTTCTGAAATGTATATGTTTTTTATTTCCGGCGTTTCTATTGGATATTGGGTATTAATGTCGTCATCGAAGGGAGTTGGCTGCGCCAGAACCAAGTCAACTTCCGGATTACTCGTAACTTCTTTTATCAAAGTTCCGGTGCGCGAATCGATTTCAGCCTTACGAATTGTACCGGGCATTTGCCAGTCGCCGTTCCACTCAGGATTTTGGCGCATCGCCTCGCGCATAAAATCAGCCCAGATCGGCATCGCCGAATCCGAGCCTTTCATTCCCAGATCGTCGCCGTTATCAAAGCCGACATACACGACGCACACCAGTTCGGGCGTAAAACCGGCAAACCAGCCGTCGCGCGAAGTTCCGGTTTTACCCGCAAAGGCGGTTTTGCCCGCGACATTTCTTATTCCCCAAGCCTTTGCCTCATAAGCAGTTCCGCGGTTAATTACGTCCTTCAGCATATCGTTCATAATATACGCGACGTCTGAATGAAGAACATTTTTTCGTTCGCCGACGGGAGCCACAATCGTCGTACCGTCGCCCTTCGCCACGCGGCTGAAGGGCATCGGCGAAACTTTGTCGCCGAGATTGGCAAAAACCGTATACGCCGTCGCCATTTCGAGCGGTGTGGCTTCGCTTGTTCCGAGCGCCATCGAAGGATAGGCTTTTTCGACTTTCGGCAAACCGGCTTTGTACGCGAGATTCATTACTTTGCCGATGCCCAGTTCCATCGCCAAATCTACGGTCACGACATTTTTGCTTTTTACAAGCGCGTCGCGGACAGTGATTTCCTGGTTGCTGAACGTGTCGCCGTAATTATTCGGCGAATATGTGTCACTCCCGAAAGTGAAAATCTTTTTTTCATCTTTCAGCAGAGACGCGGCGGTAATCACCCGTCCGCTCTGTTCATAAAATGTATTGATGGCAGCGGCATAAACAAACGGCTTAAAGACTGAACCGGGTTGCCGTTTTGCGTCGGTCGCGCGGTTAAACTGCGTTTCTGTAAAATCGCGCCCGCCGACCATTGCGACAATCTCGCCAGTTTTCGGTTTAATAGCGACGAGCGCGGCTTGCAGATTTCCTTTCGGTTTTTTTGGGAAATATTTGTCGAGCTTTTCAAGCCTCCGGTTGACAATCTCGTAAGCCGCTTTCTGCAAATCCGGGTCAATTGTCGTGTAAACGCGCAGATGCTGGAGCGCTTCCGGGTCAGTGATGATTTTGGGAAGTTCTTCAACCGCATACTGCGAGAAATAAGGCATTCCCTGCGAATCTCTGCCGCTTGAAATTTTGTGCAGAGCGAGGGGCGTGTTTTTCGCTTCCAAAGCGATTTCGGGCGAAATGACGCCGGCTTCAAGCATCGATTCAATAACCTGATTACGTCTTTCGGTAACTTTTTCAAGATTTTTACGAGCGTTATAACGATTCGGACTGCGAATAATGGCAGCGATAAAAGCTGATTCCGGCAGAGTCAGTGTTGAGACATCTTTCCCAAAATAATCGCTTGCCGCTTCGCCGACGCCGTAGATACTCGTGCCGGACTGCTGCCCGAGATAAATCTGATTGGCGTAAAGCGTAAAGATTTCCTGTTTCGTCAGGCGCGTTTCCAGAATAAATGACATATACGCTTCTTTCGCCTTGCGCGTCAAAGTCGGCTCATTTGAGAGAAGCAGATTTTTTACAAGCTGTTGCGTAATTGAAGAGCCGCCCTGTCTGGCGAGCGCGGAATTTTCGCCGCCTTCGTATCGCCGCCAGAGCGCGCGGGCGATGCCACGAAAGTTTACGCCGTAATGCTCAAAAAACGCGCGATCTTCCGTGACCGTAATCGCTTTGATCAGATGTTCCGGCAAATCTGTAAAGGCGACGACTTTTCGTTTTCCGTCGCCTTCCGCTGCGATTGAGCTTAAAATTTTCGGCTCTAAAAGGGCTTGTTTGAGCGTTTCTTTTGAATCGATTCCGACAATTGAGAAAACGGATTTGCCGTCTTTTTTAAATTTGACGTTAAGGCTCGAATAAATCTTTTTGCCGTCAATCAGAGCAGTGTTGCCCGGTTCGATCTCGACAGCATTTTCAAGCAGCCGGTAGCGGCTGCGCGTTGCATCCGCCTGTTGGTTTTTTTCAATGTAACCAGCGGTTTTTAGATAATTAGTTAAATCTTCAAGCGAGATGTTTTCGTCGGTTTTTAGAATTTTCGGTGCGGAATAGATACCTGCCGTGCGGGTAAAAACTTCGCCGCGGAGAAGCGAATCAACCCGGTCTGAATACTCAAACCAAAAATATGATAAAGTCAAAAAAACGCCCAAAAGCAAAGAGAGCGAAACTAAATACGTCACCGGATTGAAAACTAAATGCAGAGCGCGTTTGAAGAAACTGCGCGGCGGTTGCTGAAAAGACTTGACGCGGACGGCTCGTCCATACCCGTATTTGACAACTTGTTTTTTGGACGGTTTTCCTGGTTCGATTTCCTTTTGCATTTTCAATTTACTGATCTCAGTTAGTTTAGTTTTTGTTTTGAGCGGTTGCCTTACAAAATCCTAAAATTTCCGCGGCGACACAAGTACGACTGATTTTATCTTTTAGTCAAAAGGTTTGGAAGAAACGTTTAGTGGACATTATACCGATACTTTCTAAAATAACACGCCGCCGCTTAGGATTTGCGACTCTGGCGATTCTGTTAATGATTAGCTTTGGCGCGTTTGGTTTTTATTTTTTGGAAAACCTGAGTTTGCTCGACAGCGTTTATAATGCGACGCAAACCGTAACGACGGTTGGTTACGGAGACCTGGCGCCGCGAACACGAGCGGGAAAAATTTTTGCTATTTTTTTTATGTTGTCCGGAGTCGGTACAGTGCTTTATGCTTTGACGGTTCTCGCGCAGGCGATCATTCACTCGGAGATTATTGAAACGATGGATTTAAGACGAAAAACCAGAGAGATCGACAAACTGGAAAATCATTTCATTGTCTGCGGCGCGGGTCGCGTCGGTCGAAGAATAATTCGCCAGCTTCAGAAACAAAATCTGCAATTTGTTTTAATCGAAAAAGATCAAAAAAGAATTGTCGAATTTGAAGATGACGGCTCGCATATTCTGGTCGAAGACGCGACGCTCGAAGAAAATCTGCTCCGCGCCGGTGTCAAACGCGCGAAAGGTTTGGCGACTTGTCTGGCGGACGACGCAGATAATGTTTACGTGGTTTTGACAGCGCGTGATCTAAACGAAAATCTCCACATCGTCGCCCGCGCGGTCGAAGAACAAGCTGAACCGAAACTTATTCGCGCCGGAGCCAACCGCGTCGTCGCGCCGACGATTATCGGTAGTCAAAGTATGGCTCGCGCCCTTCTAAAACCGGCAATCGCTGATTTTATGGATTCGATTGTCGCTGAAACTCTCGACCTCGTTTTTGAAGAAATCGCCGTCAAAAACAGTTCGCCGTATGCTGATAAACAGCTCAGAGAAACAAATATCAGTTCAGAACTTAACCTTTTAATTGTCGCCATCCGGCGCAAAGACGGCGAGATGATTTTTCAACCGTCTGCTGAAATGCTGATCAGAGAAGGAGATTTGCTGATTGTCATCGGTAAAGCCGAAGCGATGCAGAAATTAGTTGAAATAAGCAAATAATTTTTTATGAAAGTTCTCGTTACCGGCGGAAGCGGATTTTTAGGGACGCACATTCGAAAATTTTTTGAAGCCGACGACTTTTCAAGGCGTGCCGGAATGGATGTTTTGAATTTGCAGGACACGCAGAAAGTTGAAGATTATGATGTCGTAATTCATTTAGCGGCGCTGCTTGATAAATCGCCTGAAGCGGCGGACGAAGTTTTTCTGACCAATGTCGAAGGAACGATCAATCTTGTTCGTTCGATGCGGGAGAATTCCATATTTATTTTCGCTTCGACTAAAGATGTTTACGGCAGGTTTGCCGACAATTACAGGGAAGTTCCAGAAACATGCCCGACACTTTACAGCGGTCAAACCGCGCTCGAATGGTCAAAGCTAATTGCCGAACGATACGTCGAATTTTACGCGCACCAGAGAAATTTCCGCTCGTGTATTTTTCGTCTTTCAACCGTTTACGCGCCCTTATCCAAAAATAATACACCGAATTTTGTTTCACATTACGCCGAAGCTCTGAATACGGGCGAGCCTCTGAGACTACCGGCAAACGGCACGCCGCAGCGTGATTTGCTGCACGTTGAAGATTTCGCCGCAGCCTGCCAGGCTTTTATCGATTCAGTGATTCGCCACGGACTCTATAATCTGGGCGGCGGGCGCGGAAACGCTTTGAGTCTGCGCGAATTAAAAACGAAACTCGAAGAAGTTTCCGGTTATCAAACGTCGATTGACGAAGAAAATCCGTTGCCCGCGCCCGTGCCGCTCAATTATGTTTCCGATTTAACGCTTGTTCAGCAGGAACTTGAATGGAAGCCAAAAATAAATTTGGACGAAGGGCTAAAAAGCCTTTTTTAACGCAAAATCTTGAGTTGATAGACGCGCAATAAAGCATTTTTCAATCGCAGATAAACACAAATGAACACAGATAGGAGATAGATGGGGAAATCAGGCTTTGTCATTATTGATAAGTCTGTATTTGTCTGTGTTTATTTGTAGTAAAAAAATCTTATAAAAACTTTGCCTGCTGTGCGTTAAAATCATCTTGTGAAAATTGTTGTGCGTGGAACAAATTGGGTCGGTGATGCGGTAATGACAATTCCGGCATTGCGCGAACTGCGCCGCGTTTTTCCGGATTCGCACATCGCGCTTCACACGCGAGATTGGGCGCGAGGGATTTTCG
>JACCRD010000233.1 GCA_013813755.1 Acidobacteriota bacterium
TGCGGCGCGGAAATCGCGTTGCCGAAAAGATTTTAGCGGGAACCGTTACGGTTAACGAAGTTCTCTACACGCACGGCATCGCGCAGACGCCCTGGGGCGGCTTTAAACAAAGCGGTTACGGCAGAACGCACGGCAAGATAGGTTTAATGGAACTCGTCGCGCCGCAGCACATTCACGTCAATCAATTTTTGCTGACGCCCGATGTCTGGTGGTTTGGATATTCTAAAAACGCGATCGAGACTTTTCGCGGAATGGCGCGTTATTTTTCCAGCGGCTCGCTCCGCCAGACATTCAAACTCGCGCCGCAGATGCTGAAACGGATCAAAGAACTGCGCAAAAAATAATTTCGCTTTATTCTTGATTTTCACCGTTCATCTGTTTTCTCAACTGCTCGATAAATGAGCGGATGGCGGTCGTTTCGGTGCTGTCGGGAAAATCTCTGAGAAAATCTTCGTAAACGGCAATCGCTTTTTTAAATTCTTTCATCTGCTCGTAAACTAAGCCGAGAAATTGATAGATAACCATCGCGTCGGGTGCGCCGGAGAGTTGCGCAGAGGCAGTTTTCAGATGCCCGGCGGCAAGCAGGTAGTTTGCCTTTTCGTTTTCAAAATCTCCCGCACCGGCAAAACCTTCCGCTTTATCTTTATAAAATAAACCCAAACCGGTGTAGGCTTCAGGCTGAAAGCCTCTGCCTTCGGCGATGGAACGCTTAAAGGCGGCGACGGCTTTTTCGTCGTTACCTTCGGATACATAAATTCTTCCTTCAACCGCTGAGGCTTCCGCATAGCCGGGACGAAGTTTTCGTGCTTGTTTGACGGCTTCGAGCGCCTTGTCAAAATTGCTTTGATCGGCACGGACACGCGCCAAACCGAGAAACGCTTCGGCGTATTTCGGACGCAGGGCGATGGCTTTTTCATACATCTCAACCGATTTTTCCCGGCTGCTGGAAGTCAATTTTTCGGCTTGCTGAAAAGCTATTTCGGCTTCGTCGGTGGTTTTGACAAGCGCAATTTTTAATTCACCTTTCTGAGTGGGCAGCAGATTTTGCGAAATTTCCCGGAATCCTTCGGCACGCAGGCGCAAAGTATGTTTTCCGTTTGAAACAGATTTAATCGTTAATTTTCCGCTTTCGCCAGTTGCGCCGCGCCGAATATTATCGAGCCAGACAACAGCATTTGGTTCGCTGACAACGGTTATTTCTCGCGCCTGACCGGGCGGCGAGTTTTTCTTCTGCGCAGCAATTACGCTGATTGACAGAAAGATTACCGCCAGACAAAATGATAACCCGGTGAAGGTTTGGTAGAATTGATTTTTTAGTAAGATTTTCATTTCTTTAATAAATTTTAGGTTTAGGGATAATATACAATTAAGCCGCAAAATAGCCAACATTATTTTATTCATCAGCCGGAACTTGATTTTTTGGCAGGTCAATTTATAATTAAGTGTTTGCGGCAGGGTAGCTCAGCTGGTTAGAGCGACGGATTCATAACCCGTAGGTCGCGTGTTCAAGTCACGCTCCCGCCACCACTTTCAGACGGCAGGTTTTGCAGCCTGCCGTTTTATTTTTGCCCGGAAAAAAGTATTATTTGGTTGTTATGAAATTTCGGTTTTTAATTTTCGCGACGCTTTATTTAATGAATTCAATAATTTATGCCCAATCAGCTAAGGATTTGGCGAGCGCTTGGGAAAACGGGCACGTCTCAAAGATTTTTCCTTCTGAAGTTCGCCACGCTGATTTGAAAAAATATCTCGGACAGCTCAAGAATATTGGGTTAAAAGTCGGAGAAGTCGGAAAATCTTTCGGCGGGCGTGAAATTTATCAAGTTGAATTCGGCACGGGCGCGACGCGCGTCTTTATGTGGTCGCAGATGCACGGCGATGAACCGACGGCAACCAGCGCGCTTGTCGATATGTTTGCTTACCTGCAGAAAAACCGTGATAAAAAATGGATTAAGGAAATAGAAGAAAAATTAACGATTCGCGCCGTTCCGATGCTTAACCCGGATGGAGCGGAACTTTTTCAGCGTTTTAACCTGCAAAATATTGACATTAACCGCGACGCGAGGGCGCTTGCCACGCCCGAAGGTCAGCTTCTTAAAAAGCTGCGCGACGAATGGTCGCCGGAGATTGGTTTTAATCTGCACAATCAAAATTCTTTGACAACCGTCGGGCGGACAAGCCGGCAGGCGACAATTTCGTTTCTCGCCGTTCTCGGAAATGCCGAAGGCAAATCAAATGAAGGTTATTTTCGCAACAAACGTCTGATTTCGGTAATGAAACTCGCTCTTGACGATTTTATCAAAGGAAACATCGGACGTTACGACGACACTTTTAATCCGCGTGCGTTCGGCGATATGTTTTCAAATTGGGGAACGCCTGTGATTTTGATTGAAACCGGCGCCCTTCACGGCAGGGACGAAATGTTTTTAACGAAATTAAACTTCGTTGCGTATCTTTCCGCTCTTAAAGCCCTGGTTGAAGGAAGTGAGAAAAAAATGAATTCGAGTATTTATGATAATTTGCCTTTTAACAGTTCGGACAGAATTTTTAACGTGATTTTTCGGCAGGCGAATATTATTAATTTTAATGAAAGCGGCAAATCTTTTATGGCTGATGTTGGAATAAACAAAGAACGCCGCCGCGCCCGGATGCCCGCGCCGACTTATGTCCGCGAAATTGGCGATCTGACGTCTTACAATGGTTTGGAAGAATTTGACGCGCGGGAATTTTACCTTATTCCGCCGGGCGGTCAGTTGCGAATTGGTCTGGGCGGCGAATTTCTTTTTTACAAAAAGGAGCGCAAAATTGATTGGACAATTAAAGATTTAAAAAAAACTTTTCCGCCTGATGCTGTTTTCAGCGATGGAAAATGGATAAAGGGAGCAAAACTTTTCGCGAAAAAGTAATAGAATACTGAAAAGGATTGGAGAGCCTGAAAGTTTTACAATCCAAAGTCCAAAATCTTAAATCCAAAATTGAAATGCTGAGTCTGCTCAAAATCAAAAATATCGCGCTGATTGACGAAATCGCCATCGAATTTTCCGGTGGTCTGAATCTTCTGACCGGAGAGACAGGTTCGGGAAAGTCAATTATTGTCGATAGTTTAGGCGCTCTGACAGGCGAGCGTATTTCTTCGGATTTGATTAAAGAAGGTGAAAAAACGGCACAAATCGAAGGTCTGTTTAATGTTTCAAATACGGCTCTTCTGCGTGAGACTTTGGTGGAAGGTGGCATCGAGGTTGAAAATTTGGGAGAAGTTGACATTATAGTCAGACGCGAACTTGCTGCCGGCGGCAGAAACCGAATTTTTGTTAACAATCAACTGGCAACTCAATTTTTTCTAAAAAAAATTGGCGCGTTTCTCGTCGATATTCACGGGCAGGGCGAACAGGCAACGCTTTTTAATGCGGCGACTCATCTGGAAATGCTTGATAGATTTGCGAATCTGCAAAACGAGCGTGAGAATTTGACAAAAAAATACCGGGAACTCGCGGAAATTCAGCGTGAGATAAACAATCTGCGCGATGACGAAGCGCAGAAACTTCAGCTGCTCGACATTTTGCAGTTTCAGGTTGAAGAAATAAAAAAGGTCAATCCGCAGACGGGCGAGAACGAATCTCTGGACGAGGAAAAACGCCGTCTGAATAACGTCGAAAAACTTTCGACGTTGAGCGAAGAAGCCTACGCGCTGCTTTACGAGAACCAGGAATCAACTGTCGCCACGCTCGAAAAAGCCAGTCGTAAAGTAACGGAACTCGGCGAATTTGAATCCACATTTCGAGATTATTTTGAAAGTTTGCAAACGGCGCAGGCGGTTCTGGAAGATTTGGCGATTTTGGTTAGAGATTTTCGCAATCGCCTGGAATTTTCGCCTGAAAGACTCGAAGAAATTGAAAATCGACTGTCGGAGATTTCGCGTCTGAAACGGAAATACGGCGGCACGCTCGAAACTGTTTTGCAGCATTTGCAGGAGTCGGAAGAACGCCTGAAAAACATCGAAACTTTTGAGGAGCGCAAAGAAGAATTGCAAAAAAAACTTGCTTCAGCGCGCATCGCATATTTGAACATCGCCATCGAGATTCACGAAAAAAGAACAAAAGCGGCGCGGAAGTTTGAAAAGGAAGTAGAAATTAATCTGAAAGCCGTGGCGCTCGAAAAGGCGCGATTTGAAGTAAGAGTTGACGCGCCGGACGAAAAGGATTTGCGCGACGAAACGAATGTTAAAAGATTGACGGCGAAAGGTTTTGATACGGTGGAATTTTATTTTTCAGCGAACGTCGGTGAATCCGTTAAACCACTGACGAAAGTCGCTTCCGGCGGCGAAGCCTCGCGCTTAATGTTAATTTTGAAAACGACTGCGAAATCAAACGAAGCGGAAAAGTCGGTGGTGTTTGATGAGATCGATACGGGAATTGGCGGACGAGTCGCCGAAGCGGTCGGACTGAAATTAAAAGAGTTGTCCGGCAGCCAGCAAGTTTTGTGCGTCACGCATCAGCCGCAAGTCGCGTCTCTCGCCGATCATCATTATTTGGTCGAAAAGGAAACCGACGGCAAAAAAACAACGGTCGGAATGCGCGCGTTAAGCGAAAGCGAAAAAATCGAAGAAATCGCGCGAATGCTGACGGGCGCGCAAATTACTGAAACCGCCAGACGGCACGCGAAAGAAATGTTGAGCGCGGCACGGTGAGAAAAGAATGCGAAATTCAAAATTAAATATCGAAAATGCAAAATTAAAGAACTGATATTTCGTGTCCTTTGTTTCTCTTGTGGATAAATAAATTTATGGAAGCTGAAATTTTAGCTGAAGTCGTTCGCGGCGCGACAATCGAATCGATTCATCGCGGGCATCTGATTGTCGTTGAAGGCAACGGCGAAACTGTGGCGCAAATCGGTAATCCCGAAACGATCACATTCTGGCGTTCATCAGCTAAACCTTTTCAGGCGATACCTTTTTTGTTAAACGGCGGCGCGAAGCGATTTGAGTTTTCCGAAAAGGAAATCGCGCTGGCGTGCGGCTCGCATTCGGGTGAAAGTTTTCATGTGGCAACGGCTGAAAAAATGCTTTTCAAGGGTGGTTTTTCAGAGTCTGATTTGCAGTGCGGCAGGCAAGTTCCATTTGATGAAAAAACGTGGAAGCAAATGATCAAAAACGATGTCGAACCGACGCCGTTGCACAACAATTGTTCGGGCAAACACGCGGCGATGCTGGCTTCTGCCAGACACACGGGCGCGGACATCCTGACTTATCATCATTTGGAAAATCCTGTGCAGCAAAAGATTTTAGAATTAATTTCACACGTTTCGGGCATTGCGAAAGAACAAATAAAAATCGGCATTGACGGCTGCGCTCTGCCAACTTTCGCTCTGCCGATTCGGGCAATGGCGCGTTCGTTTGCCAGTCTGGTTTGTTATCCATCTTCATTTGATGAAAATTTGCGGGCAGCGAGTCAGCGAGTCGTTTCGGCGATGATGGATTACCCGGAAATGATCGGCGGAACAGATCGGCTCGACACTTTGATTATGCAAGCCGCACCTCATAAATTAATTTCAAAAATTGGCGCGGAAGGCGTTATGACGGCGGCGGTTTTGCCGAATGAAAAATGGAAAACCGGTTTGGGCATTGCCTTTAAGATTGAAGACGGCGACGACAAACGCGCCCGCGCCGTTGTGTTTATCGAACTGTTGCGTCAATTGGAAATTTTTGACGCAGAAACTTTGCGACATTTTTCTCCAATGCAGATTACAAATCGGCGCGACGAAAAGGTTGGTGAAATCGTTTCAAGTTTTACACTCACTTTATGAGGTTATACTAACGAAGGAAATCATTTCATTGTAAAAATTAAAAATGGCACAAACACAAACAGAAAATCTTCCTCCGAAGCTCGAAAAAACAGCGAGCGGTGAAATAAACGCCGCGTCTCTGGCGGATTTGCTCGAATGGTTTTTGAATTTTGATAACCGCGTGGCAATTGTCAGAAATCCGCACGTTGAGGAGCTTTTTCAATGGAAACAGACGGACGACGCAGAAAACGAAATTGAGACTTACCCGTTTGAAAACGCCGAATCGCGCTTTGCCATCGGTGTTTTTCAGGCGCTCGGCAAAAATGATTCTGAAGCCGCCCTGCACGCTTGGATTACCGAAGTTCTCGAAGCGCTGGGCGAAGCCAAACAAACCAACGAAGACATCGCGGCGAGCTATAAACTAAAAACAAATGAGGGAAAATCCGCGGTCGATGAATCGAAAATTATCTCTTCAAAAGTCGAACGCCGTTTATACCTGGCAAGCTGCTGGCTCGAATCGCTCTCGACGGCTGAGGTCAGGTTTCTCGGGTGGATTTATCAGGAGCTTTACGGCAAACCGTTTCAGCCTTAGCAAAATAAAACAGAAATAATTAGACAGAAAGTTAAAAAACAAATTTCCGTTCCGCTTAAAACAAATGATTTCAGATACAAATACAAGCTCACAATTCGTCAAACGGGTTTTGATAACTGTTGCGATTGTCGCGGCATTTGTTTTGCTCTTTTGGACATTTATCTATGTCATAGATGTCATTTTACTTTTATTCGGCGCGATTCTGCTGGCAATTTTTCTGCACGGTTTGGCAAATATTTCGCGTCGTTACCTGCGTCTGTCAGAAGGTTTTTCGGTTTTACTTGTCTCTGCATTGCTTGTCGGCGTTATCTCTTTGAGCGTATGGCTACTCGCGCCGTCAATTGCCGAACAAGTCCAGCATCTGCGCCAGGAATTGCCGGGATCGGCGCAGAAGGTCAGCGCGTTTTTGTCGAATTACAGTTGGGGCAGGCTTGTTCTCGAACAGATGCCGACCGGCGCTGAAGCGTTAGAAAAAATCAATAACTCAAACGTTCTGTCGCGCGTCACAAGTTATTTTTCAAATACTATCGAAGGCTTGACCAACATTGCGTTGATGCTTCTGCTGGCGATTTATCTGGCGAGTGAGCCGAAAAATTATATCAAAGGCTTTGCCAAGATTTTTCCGCCGGACAATCGCAAACGTGTGCGCGAAATTCTGTATAAAATCGGAGAAACTTTAAGTTGGTGGCTGATCGGTAAAGGCGCGTCGATGCTTTTTATCGGTGTTTTAACGTGGATCGGACTTTCTATTATCGGCGTTCCGCTCGCTCTAACGCTTGGACTTATTGCCGGATTATTTTCTTTTGTGCCAAATTTTGGTCCGATTCTGTCCGCTGTTCCCGCCATTTTGCTGGCATTTATCGATAGCCCGACGAGCGCTCTTTACGTTTTGATTTTGTTCGTCGTCGTCCAGCTCATCGAATCGAATCTGCTCACGCCGATGATTGAACGCCGAACGGTTGAACTCCCGCCGGTACTGACAATTGTTTCGCAGCTGGCATTAATCCTTCTGGTCGGCGCGGTCGGTTTGATTCTGGCAACACCAATTTTGGCGGTTGTGATGGTTCTGGTGCAGACACTTTATATTGAAGATGTTTTAGGCGACACTGAAACGGAAGTCGTCAAACAACCGGAAGAACAGAAAAATAAGCCGGAAGGTTCCGGAATTTTGTGAATTACTTAGCTCTGAAATATAAAACATTCAAAAGGCTAAAAGTGAGAACCGCTTTTTTACTTTTATATTTCTTTTTAAATGTATTTTTAAATAAAAATTAAAAATGATTGAACGATATACTCTGCCTGAAATGGGCGCGATCTGGTCTTTGGAAAATAAGTTTCAAAAATGGCTTGATGTGGAAATCGCGGTTTGCGAAGTTCACTCTGAAGACGGAGTAATTCCCGAAAATGCGCTTGAGGAAATAAAATCAAAAGCGGCTTTTACTGTTGAGCGCATTAACGAAATTGAGAAAACGACTGACCACGACGTGATCGCTTTTACGACGAACTTGGCGGAAAACATCGGTGACGCGGCGCGGTTTGTGCATTATGGTTTGACTTCGAGCGATGTTGTGGACACGGCAAACGCGCTTCTTTTGAAGGAATCGTGCGAAGTTTTACTTGAAAAAGTTGACGCGCTTTTGGAAGTCTTAAAACGTCGCGCTTTTGAATTTAAGGACACGCCGCAGATTGGCAGAACGCACGGGATTCACGCCGAACCGACGGCGTTTGGGATGACTTTCGCGCTTTGGTTTGCGGAAATGCGGAGAAACAAGGAGCGTCTGGAAAAAGCGAAAGATTTAATCGCGGTTGGAAAAATTTCGGGCGCGGTCGGCGCGTTCGCGCATCTCGATCCGGAAGTTGAAGAACGTGTCTGCGCGAAACTCGGGATCAAAGCGGCGGAAGTTTCGACGCAGGTCATCCAGCGCGACCGCTATGCCGAATATTTGTGTACGCTGGCAATTATCGCTTCGTCGCTCGAAAAATTCGCGCTCCAGGTTCGGCATTGGCAGCGGACGGAAGTCAGAGAAGCGCAGGAAAAATTCAAAACCGGACAAAAAGGCTCCTCAGCGATGCCGCACAAACGCAATCCGATTTTGTCCGAGCGTATCTGCGGAATGGCGCGGACAATTCGAGCGAATTCGATTGTCGGTCTTGAGAACATCGCACTTTGGCACGAACGCGATATTTCGCATTCATCCGCCGAGCGGATTGTTTTGCCGGATTCGTCTGCCGCGCTCGATTATATTTTAGCGAAAACGACCGGTTTGCTCGACACTTTGATTGTTTACCCGGAAAATATGCTGAAAAACTTAAACGCGACGCGCGGGCTGGTTTTCAGCGGACAACTGCTGCTCGCACTCACTCAAAAAGGCGTTTCGCGCGAAGAAGCTTACGTTTTAACCCAACGGAGCGCGATGAAAGTTTGGGATGAAGGCGGCGAATATCGAGATTTAGTTTCAAAGGATGAAGACATCAGCTCGCGTTTATCAACTGAGGAAATCGAAAGCATTTTTGATGTCAAACATTATTTGCGCAACGTCAAAAAAGTTTTTGCGCGAGTTTTCAATTAAAGCCCTAGCCGGCGCAAACAAGTGCGTATATATCGTCAAAGGCATAAAAGCGAGAGCCGAAACTCTCGCTTTTCATAAAATTAAATTCTAAATTAGTTTGACCATTTATCAGCTAAATCACCAATAATTGGTAATCTAAACAAATCTCCCTGATATGCTTTAAATGCCAGAAAAACGCTGAACCCGACAAAGAGCAACGATAATAAACCGTTGAAACCGAAAGAAACTCCGAATGATCTGGTTACTACCCCAAAAATGCCCATCACGATACTCAAAATTACACTGATAATAAAAATCGCGCCTGTAAATAAAAGCGATTGATAAGCGTGAAAGCGCGGCGATTTATTAGTGTTGTCGGTTACCAGAACAATGATGCTGTAAATCAATCCGATTGGTAAACAAATGTTCAGATAACAAATCATTGAACCAATATTAGTATCTAAACCAAGTGCGGTTTTTCCGTTCATATTTTGCATATAATTTTTGAATCTCCTTGTAAAATTAAAAAAGGATTTGGAAGCCGTGAATCAATTTACACAGAATCTAACACAAAGCCTTTGCTTAAAACAAGATTTTGCGTAAGAATTTAATTTTTATTTTCAGAGATAAAATTTATGAAAGCAAAAGTGTATGTCACATTAAAGCCGAGCGTGCTTGATCCGCAGGGCAAGGCGATTCATCATTCGGTTGAGCTGCTCGGTTTCGGGCAAGTTACCGATATTCGTCAGGGAAAGTATTTTGAGATAGCGCTGGATGCGGAACTTTCCGAAGCCGACGCGAGAAAATCGGCGGAGAAAATCGCTAAAGACGTTTTGGCAAATCCCGTGATTGAAGATTATAAAGTTGAAATGGTTAAATAGCGGCAAGTGATTTGCCAAAACCAAAAACTTGCCGTTAACCAATAATTATGAAATTCGGAGTGATTGTTTTTCCCGGCTCAAATTGTGATCACGACGCTTATCACGTCGTCTCGAAACACGTCGGTCAGCCGGTCGATTTCATCTGGCATAAAGAAACAGATCTAAGCGGTTTTGACGCGCTGATTGTGCCGGGCGGGTTTTCTTACGGCGATTATCTGCGAGCCGGCGCGTTGGCGCAGTTTTCGCCCGTAATGACAGCGGTTAAAGACTTTGCGGCGCAGGGAAAATTTGTTTTCGGCATCTGTAACGGTTTTCAAATTCTGTGCGAAGCCGGACTTTTGCCGGGCGCTCTGATTCGCAATCAAAATCTGCATTTCATCTGCCGGCACGTCACCCTCAAAGTCGAAAACGATAACACGCCTTACACGAGCGAGCTTGAAGCGGGCGAGATTCTGACAATTCCCATCGCTCACGCTGAAGGAAATTATGTCTGCGATGACGAAACCTTTCAACAGCTCGAAGAAAACAATCAAATTGTTTTCCGTTATTGCGACGAAACGGGTGAAATTACCGACGAATCCAATCCAAATGGCGCGCGTTCAAACATTGCGGGAATCTCTAACTTAGAGAGAAATGTTTTAGGAATGATGCCGCACCCGGAACGCGCCTGCGAAGAACTTCTCGGTTCAAACGACGGACAAAATATTTTTCGTTCATTAACAAACGCGATTGCCAAAAATGATCTGTAGAGGCACGCCCGCGTGCCTGCCCAATGAGCGAGAGCGAAAATTAACCTGTTCGATTAAAATTTAAATTGAATCTCCGCAAAGGTTTTTAGCAACATTCGTCGCTGGGCAGGCACGTGCCTCTACCGGCTTTTCACAAAATTCAGCTTTCGTTGACGACTAAACCGTCCATCGAGATTTTCCAGTCTAAAACTTCAACGTCCCGTTCTACTTCGAGAGCCGCTTTTACTTCAGCCGTTCGATTTTCTTCGCAGAAAAACGCGATACAACCGCCGCCGCCCGCGCCGCAGACTTTGGCGGCAATTGCTCCGTTTTCAAGGGCTTTTTCAATCAGCGCGTCCATGTGCGGCGTGGTGATATTCGGTGAAAGCCGTTTGCGGTGCGGGTGAGCTTTTTGGAGGACTTCGCCGACTTCTCTCCAATCGTCTTTCAAAAGCGCTTCGCGCAAACCCAGAGACGAATTGCGGATGCCTTCAAAAATATCGAAAGTTTCCTTGTCGCCGTCAATATGCCGTTTGGTGATTTCCCAGTTATTTGTTCCCGAGTTGCGCGGCTCGCCCGTGTAAAGCACGACGACGCGGT
>JACCRD010000002.1 GCA_013813755.1 Acidobacteriota bacterium
TTCTTATGTTTGATGTCGAGCTTATGTTTGATGTCGAGAGCACCTTAATCAGGAAAAGACTCCCGAAAATTCATTCCCGGTTACGACAGGCTCTATTCGCTCGCCGAAGTTTTGCTGGCGGAGAATTTACCCGATAAAGCGGGTGAATTTCGGCGATATCAAATGTTTCTTCCAAGGCTTGTGGTTTAGAGGTTGGTTGATGTCGCAGCTGTAAATCAAAGTGAATTTTCAATATCTTAAAAAAAACATTTCAAACAGCCCGCAACAAAACAATCTAAAAAAGTAAGGATGTTAAGAAACCTTAATTTTTTCTGACACTTAACATTACCATTTTGCTGCTTCTTACAATCTTTACAAAATCTCGCCAAAAGTGGCACGTCTCTTGCTAATAACCAGTATGCACATCGAAAATTGTATCGTTTGTGTAATAAATGCGCACACTCTCTCTCCTAAACAAACCGCGCATAATAAAAACACTTCAAGGAGAATTATGAGAAATTTATTTAAATTAGGAATTATCGCTTTCGCATTCGGATTATTTTTTATCGGTGCGGATACAGTGAACGGACAGAGCCGTGAAAATCGCAGAGAAGCGCGGCGTGAGTATAGAGATGAAGTTCGTGATGCGCGTCAGGATCGCCGGAGAGACATCAGAAACGGAACGAGCCGTCGTGAAGCAAATCGCGAATTCCGGGATGAGAGACGTGATGCAAGACGCGAGTATCGCAGTGAAACGGGTCGCCGTGTCAATCGCGGTTATAACGTGAGCAAAAGCCGCCGTGCTTACCCACAACAGCAACAGCAGCAAAGATACCGTGTTTATTACCGCAACGGTCGCCGTTACGTAGTCAGATACTAATTTCTTAATAAAAACTTAAAAAGCCGCGTCTATTACGCGGCTTTTTGTTTTAAATTAAAAACATTTCGATTAGGATTTATTCGAGAGAACACAGGCAAAAAATTTAACTCAAAAAAATATATCGAATCGACAAACAGCTTGCGATAAAATTTTTCTTGAACTCAAAGGGCTTATTTTTATAAATTTTAGTTTTACCCTTTAGACTGAAATTTACCAAAACTGTTAAGCTTTTAATTCCTGAAACGAGTTTTTAAACACATTCTCAATTAGACGGAGTTTTTAAAATGTCTCTGATTAATATCGATAATTTTAATGCGTCGGACGAGCGCAGAAATTCAGTTGACATCGACCGCGGAAGAGAATATTGCCGGCAGCTTGAGCAGGGAAAGATTTTTTATTTTGATCACATTCCGTTTAACTTTCCTAAGGAATATCTGACGTTCCTTTTGTCTCGTCGGCAGCAAAATACCCGCTTTCACAAAAATATCTCATTTCGTCCGCAGACTAATCTGTTGCGCGGCTTTCCCGCCTCAGAAAAAAAAGATTTTGCTCGCCTTCAGGAAATTATGCAGTTTTATTCAGGGCAAGTAACAAAATTTCTCGCCGCATTTCTGCCGCCGTACGCGGAAAAACGGTTGCTCGATTACGCAAGTTTTCGCACGATTGAAGAAAACGGGCGTGATTTACCGCTTCACAAACGCAACGAACTTCTGCACGTCGACGCTTTTCCGAACCGTCCGACGCGGGGCGGAAGAATCCTTCGGGTTTTTACAAATATTAATCCGACGAAGGAGCGCGTCTGGCAAATCGGCGAAAGTTTTGAACGTCTGGCAGAAAAATATGCTTCCGATGCGGGCTTAAATCGAATTGCCGTTCAAAGCGCGTCAACATCCGGCAAAATTGTGCGGCACACTTCGCGATTTCTGAAAAAAATCGGATTGCCCGTTGCTGATCGTTCCGCTTATGACCATTTTATGCTGCGCTTTCACGATTATTTGAAGGAAAACACCAATTACCAAAAGAATGGAGACAAAACGCGCCTCGAGTTTCCGCCGAATTCAACGTGGCTGGTTTTTACGGATGGCGTTCCGCATTCGGTTTTGTCCGGGCAGTTCGCGCTTGAGCAAACATTTATCATTCCGTTTGAAGCGCTTGTTTCCCCCGAAGATTCACCCGCCCGCGTCCTTGAGAAAATGTGCCGGAAATCTTTGATTGCGGTTTAAATTAAAACGGAACGCGAACTTTAGTTCGCATTAGTCATAAACGAACTAAAGTTCGCGTTCCATAAAAAAAATATGAAAAATGTAAATGTTATTGGAGGCGGTTTCGCCGGTGTTGAAGCGGCGTGGCAGGCGGCGGAAAGCGGCGCGCACGTCAGATTATTTGAAATGCGACCCGTCCAAACGACGCCCGCGCACCGCACAGAAAAATTGGCGGAAATTGTCTGTTCAAATTCTCTGAAAACCGATGAAGTCGGAACCGCGCCGTATCTTTTGAAAGAAGAATTGCGGCGCGGAGGCTCGATTGTGATGGAAGCGGCGGAGGCAACCAAAGTTCCGGCTGGCGCAGCGCTCGCGGTTGATCGCGGCAAATTTGCCGAATATGTGACTAAAAAAATTGAAAATCACCCGAATATCGAATTGATTCGTGAAGAAATCAAAACAATCGCGCCCGAAGAAATTACGATTATCGCTACCGGTCCGCTCACTTCCGACGCGCTGACGCTTGAAATTATGAAACTGACGGGCGACGACCAGCTTTATTTTTATGACGCAATCGCGCCGATTGTCGCGGCGGACTCGATTGATATGAGCATTGCTTTTAAGGCTGCGCGTTACGGAAAAGGCGGCGACGATTATATAAATTGTCCGTTTAACCCGGAGCAATACGCCGCTTTTTACGCCGCCCTGATCGAAGCGAAATCGGTTCCGCTCAAGCGTTTTGAAGATACGAAATGGTTTGAATCGTGTCTGCCGATTGAAGAACTCGCACGGCGCGGCGTCGATACACTGCGTTTCGGCTGTATGAAGCCGAAAGGTTTATACGAGCCGCAGACTGAGCGCGAGCCTTATGCGGCGGTTCAGCTTCGGCAGGAAAATTTGATGGCGGATGCCTATTCGCTCGTCGGTTTTCAGAATCATCTTCGTTACGCGGAGCAGGCGACAGTTTTGCGCCTCGTTCCCGGACTCGAAAACGCCGAGTTTCTGCAGTATGGACAAATTCACCGCAATACTTTTATCAATTCGCCAAAAGTATTAAACCAGACTTTGCAGACTTTGAAAAATCCAAATTTGTTTTTTGCCGGGCAAATTACGGGCGTCGAAGGTTATGTCGAATCGGTCGGCACGGGCTGGCTCGCCGGTTTGAACGCGGCGCGTCTCTCACGCAATGAGGATTTGATCGACGCGCCGCCGACGAGCGCGATTGGAGCGCTTTGCAGATATGTTTCAAATGTCGAGACGAAAAACTTTCAGCCCGTCAATATTACGTTTGGCTTGCTCGCCGAACCGCCGCTCGAAATTCGCAAAAAATATCGCAACAAACGCGAACGCCACACGGTGCAGGTAGAGCTGGCGCTTACCGATTGGAACGAGTGGCTTGATCAAACAGAGCCGAAAATTTTCGCTTCCATCGCTTAAAAATCTATGTCAACTATTGTCGTCGTGAAAAAAAATTCGGAAACAGTCATTGGTGCCGATACCCTGACTACTTACGGAAACACCAAAGAATCAGCTGAATACGTTGTTAATCACGAAAAACTTTTCAAATTTCAGGACAATTTTCTGGGCATTTCCGGCTCGGCAAGTTTGGGAATCGCGGTTGAAGATTTTTTATCGAAAAGCAGCAAAAAAATATCTTTTGAAAGCGTTGCGAAAATTTTTCGATTCGGACTCGTTCTGCACAAAGAATTAAAGGAAAACTATTTTCTGCGCCCTGATGACGAAGAAGATTTTGAAACCTTCAGAGGTGACATTTTAATCGCTAACCAGAAAGGAATATTCGGTTTAAGCGCGTATCGCTACGTTCAGGAATACACTCGATTTTACGCGAGCGGAAGCGGCAGCCAATACGCGATTGGAGCGATGTTCGCCGTTTACAATTCGGGTAAAACGGCTGAGGAAATTGCGAAACTTGGAGTGCAAGCCGGAGTTGAATTTGACGACGGTTCTGGTTTGCCGATTACTCTGCACAAAATCAATATAAAATGATTGAATCGACAGCGATTTTTATAATTTTAGCGATTTTCGTTGTCGCCATTCTCTACTCATCCGTCGGACACGGCGGTGCGTCCGGTTATCTAGCGGTGATGGCTTTTTTTTCGGTGGCGCCGAACGTGACGCGCCCGACCGCTCTGCTTCTCAATGTTTTTGTCGCTTCAATCGCTTTTTTTCAGTTTTATCGCGCAAAGCATTTTGAATGGAAAATCTTTTTGCCGTTCGCTGCAACTTCAATTCCGTTTGCCTTTGTCGGCGGGATGATAACTTTGCCGACACCTATTTATAAATTTTTTCTCGGCGCGGTTTTGATATTTGCCGCCGTTCGGCTCGCCTGGAATTTTACGTCCGCAAAAGAGACTGTCATGCCGAAAATTTGGATCGCCTTGATCATCGGCGCGGTGATCGGTCTTTTGTCGGGACTGGTCGGCGTCGGCGGCGGAATTTTTCTGACACCGATTCTGCTGCTTCTCAACTGGACAGAGACGAAAAAGGCGGCGGGCGTTTCCGCTCTGTTTATTCTTGTCAATTCGATTTCCGGGCTGCTCGGAAATTATAAACAAGTCTTTGAGCTTTCAACCGATGTCTGGATTTGGATCGTCGCGGCGGTGGTTGGCGGCGTTATCGGCGCGACTCTCGGAAGCCTGTATTTTGATTCGCTGACTCTGCGGCGCGTTTTGGCGTTTGTTCTTTTAATGGCGGGTGCAAAACTAATTTTTACTTGAAACAAAAATAAAAAAGCCTGAGCTTTCAACTCAGACTTTTCTAGTAAAATAATCAGTCGCAGCTAACATAAAATCGCGTCGTCCGCATTGTTATTTAGAAAGGAAGTGGAAACGGAATGCTGTTGCGCCAGTTTCCGTTATTTGTATTGCGATTGCGATTGTTGTTGCGATTATTACCGCGATTATTGCGGTTGTTGTTGAAGTTATACGCGCTTGCTAAAACCTGCAAATCCTGACGAATTCTGTTCCAGTCGTTCTGGACATTATTGTTCAGACGGGCGCGGGAAATCTGTCGATCGATTTGCGAACCGAGAGTCAAAACGCGCTGCGCTTCATCCTGGCTGCTATTGTAGTCACGGCGATTGTCATATTGGTTATCGAGGTTTTCCGCCGCATTCGCAAAATCCTGAGCTAATTGATTAAGACGATCTTCACGTCTTCGTTCATCATATCGGCTGTTATCAAGCTCGCGGTCAATTCGACGCTCAAATTGATTGCTGCGGTTTTTCAAATTTTTAATAGTTGACTGCAAATTGCGGTTGTAATTACCGCCATTTCGGTTGTAGTCATCATTACGATTATTGCCCCACTGCGCCGAAGCGATTGCAGGCAAGCCTAAGATTAGGAGAGAAAAAGCAAAAACTGCAACTAAATTTCTAAAACGGTTCATAATAATTCTCCTTAGACAAAAACTTTTGTCACAACGCATATTTTCTTTTGCCTCGCGGCGCGTTATGTTCGACTTTTGAATAGGCAAAGTTCGTGCCATTTGATTTGAGGATTTTTTGAAAAACAAAAAGCCCTGCAGAAAAAGGGCTTTTACAGATTTAAATTGATTTTGAATTCTTGCAAAACGAAGATGCGACTTGCAGAATGTTCCAAATGGTTGAGAACTTAACGCAGATTGTTGAAAGAAAACCTGTCAGGAGAAAATTGCCCTCGGTGTTGAATGTCGCCGAAATTTATTATCGTATAAATTTATAGTCAGATACTTTATGCAACAAAATCCAAACATCGCCCGTAAAAATGTCAATCGTTTGGGCTTCAATTCGTTACGCTCGGAAAACAATTCAAATATGCTGCGAATAAAAAATAGTTTTAATTTGTCTTTAGCTCTTTTTCTACTTTTTTTAGTTACTTTTTCCGCATCGGCACAAAAAAACGCCGCTTATCTGACTGAACCGGCTATTTCGCCTGACCGCAAAGAAATCGCTTTTGTGTCCGGCGGCGATATCTGGACGGTGGCGGCAGGCGGCGGTACGGCGCAGCTGCTTGTTTCGCATCCGGCAAACGAGGCGCGCCCCATTTATTCGCCGGACGGCAAACGGCTCGCCTTTGTTTCAAACCGGACGGGCGGCGGCGACATCTATGTTTTAAGTTTGGAATCCGGCGATTTATCGCGTCTGACTTTTGATAGCACGCTTGACCAACTCGATGCGTGGTCGCGCGACGGCAGATGGCTTTATTTTTCCTCGACGAGTAGTGACATTGCCGGAATGAACGACATTTTTCGCGTTTCGGCGGAAGGCGGAACACCGATGCAGGTTAGCGCCGACCGCTACACCAATGAGTTTGCCGCAGCGCCTGCGCCGGATAATTTGAGTTTAGCTTTTACGGCGCGTGGAATTGCGAATGGGCAATGGTGGCGCAAAGGGCGCAGTCATATTGACGAAAGCGAAATCTGGCTCCGGCGCGGTGAAGGCACAAATGCCGCGTATGAACAAGTTACGCAACGCGGCGCGAAACAATTATGGACAATGTGGAGCGCGGACGGCTTGCGGCTTTATTTTGTTTCTGACCGCAGCGGCGCCCAAAATATTTGGATGCAGCCGCTCAAAGGTCAGGCGAAACAATTAACCGATTTTACCGACGGGCGCGTTTTGTGGGCAAACATTTCCTACGACGGCAAACAAATTGTTTTTGAGCGGAATTTTCGCATCTGGCAGATGAACGCCGATTCCGGCAAGGCGAGCGAAGTTCCGGTTACTTTGCGCGGAACGGCTTCGAGTCCTCTGACGGAAAGAATAAATCTTTCAACTCAAATCCGAGAGCTTTCGCTTTCGCCCGACGGCAAAAAAATCGCGCTTTTGGCACGTGGCGAGATTTTCGCAGGCTCTTCCAAAGACGGCGGCGAAGCGGTTCGCATCACGAACACGCCCGCGCCTGAATCATTTCCCGCGTGGTCGCCGGACAGCCGCAAACTCGTTTATAATTCGGAACGCGACGGCGTAACTTCAATTTATCAATATGATTTTGCAACCGAAGCCGAAATGCGCCTTTCGAGCAATGGCAATGACGCTTTGCCGATTTTTTCGCCGGACGGAAAATTTATCGCTTTTATCAGAAACGGGCGCGCACTTTTTGTTTATGACGTAAACTCGAAACAGGAACGCGAATTGTGCAAAATTTACAGCGATTCGCCGCCCCTTCTGAGCAAACGCAATTATGTCTGGTCGCCCGACAGCCGCTTTCTCGCTTTTTTAACTAACTCCCCCGAGGCGCGTTCTTATACAAATGTCAGCGTCGCCTCAATCAGCGGCGGCGCTTCTAATATCGCCCGTCCGATCAGCTTTCTCGCTAACTCAAACAGCAGCTCGGTTTCGTGGAGTCCTGACGGTTCATTTGTTCTTTTCGACAGCAGCCAGCGCACGGAAACCGGCTCGCTCGCTCGCATCGACCTGAAACTCCGCACCCCAAAATTCCGCGAAGATCAGTTTCGAGACCTTTTCAAACAAGAAAATCCGATGGAAAAGCCACAGCCATTGCCAAGCCCTTCACCCGCCGCGACACCGCTTCCGCAAACATCGCCAAGCCCGAGTTCGACACCAGCTGGCGATGATAAAAAAGCTGAAAAACCGGCGGATTCTAAATTAACCGAAATCGTCTTTGAAGATATTCGGCGGCGTTTGAGCATTTTGCAGACCGGCGTTGACGTCGGCAGCCAGGTGATCAGTCCGGACGGGAAAACATTGCTTGTCTTAGCGTCCGCCGAAGGTCAATTTAATCTTTACACGATGCCGCTCGACGAATTGGCAGTCGATTCTTCGGCACGGCAGCTAACTTCTACGCCGAATTTTAAGTCTGACGCGCAGTTTTCGCCTGACTCGAAGGAAGTTTTCTATATTGAAAACGGTCGTGTCAATGTCGTCGGTCTCGATAAACGCGAAGTGCGCCCGCTCAACTTTACTTTGGAAATGAACGTCAATTTCGCGCAGGAAAAGATGGAAGTTTTTAAACAGGGCTGGCGATTTATGCGCGACAATTTTTACGACGAAAAATTTCACGGCGTGGACTGGGAAGCAACTCGCAAAATTTATGAACCGATGATTGCCGGAGCGCGCAACAGCGACGAAATACGCCGTCTGATGAATTTGATGGTTGGGGAACTAAACGCTTCGCATTTGGGCGTCGGCGCGCCTGCCAATCCCGCGACGCAGCCCGTGCAAGTTGGCAAACTCGGTTTAAGGTTTGACCGTGCCGAATATGAATTGAACGGACGCCTGAAAATTACGGAAATTATTGCTTTGAGTCCGGCGGGCATTATCCAAAACATCAAAATTGGCGATTATCTTTTGAGCGTTGACGGGACGAAAATTGACGGCACAACAAATCTCGACGAACTGCTTGAAAATAAAGTCAATCGACGGGTTGTCATTAACGTTTCATCTCTCACGGATGGTTCAAACAAACGCGAAATCGTTGTTAAACCAATCAGCGGCGGTGCGGAGAAAAATCTTTTGTATCGGCAGTGGGTTGAAGACAATCGCGCATACGTCACGCGCATCAGCAGCAATCGGCTCGGTTATATTCATCTGCCGGATATGTCTTCAAATTCTTTGTCGCAGATGTATGTTGATTTGGACGCGGAAAACGAAGGCAAAGAAGCGGTCATCATCGACATTCGCAACAATAACGGCGGATTCGTCAATCCGTATGTGATTGACGTTTTATCCAGACGCGGCTATTTGAATATGAAAGAGCGCGGCGCGTGGACGGTTCCGGCGCGTTCGGCGCTCGGTCAACGCTCTCTCGAACGCCCGACGATTCTTGTCACAAATCAGCATTCGCTCTCGGATGCCGAAGATTTGACGGAAGGTTACCGCGCTCTGAAACTCGGCAAAGTCGTCGGCGAACCGACCGCCGGATGGATTATCTTCACCTGGAACACGACGCTTTTCGACGGCACCACTTTTCGTCTGCCGCGTTCGATGATTACGGGCGGCGACGGCAAAAATATGGAACTCAACCCGCGCGGCGTAGATATTCCGGTCACGCGCCCAATCGGTGAAAGCCTTATAAGACAGGACAGCCAACTTGACCGCGCGGCGCGTGAACTTCTTGGACAAATCGGAGGGAAATAAACGAGACGGAGAAGAGGAGAAGATCGAAGGCAATTCGACTTGCTCCCTGTTTCTTTGTCTCCTTATCTTCTTCTCTCGCCTTCTCCTTGTATTATTTCGGTGCGGAAGTTCTGCCCGTGCGAGTAATGGCAATTCTTTTTTCTTTGTTCGCGCTCTCGGCGACAGACACTTTTATTTTTCGGAAATTTCCGTCGCGGGTCTCGTTTGTCGGAGCGTATGAAATTAAATACTGCGTGCGCAGTTCGCCGGAAATATCGGCGGCGATTTGTGGAAGTTCATCAATTGAATTTGGAAAATAAACTTTTCCTCCCGTTTCCTGCGATAGACGAGTTAAAAAAGTCTTTGCTTTTTCCTGACGATTTGTACCGCTCGCGTCAGGTTCTTTCTCTAAACTATTGACAAATCCAACGGCGTAAACCTGCACATTCGACGCGCGCAGCAATTCGAAAAGTTGTTGTTCCTGAAAAGAACTGCCGCGGTCTTCGCCGTCTGAAACAACAATTAGCGCACGGAGCTTAATATCATCTTTTTTCCGGGAGTTTTGATATTGGTCAACCTTTTTTGCCGCCAGATAAACCGCATCAATAATCGCCGTTTGTCCGCCCTCGACGAATAAATTATCGAGCGCATTGTTAAGCGAAGTTTTATTGGTCGTAAAATCCTGTACGACCTCGATTTTATCTTTGCTGACAAAACGAACAATGGTCGACTCATCCTGGGGGCGATTTTTACCCACTAAAATTTTTCCGGCTTCGATAACCCTTTCAAGCTGGGAGCGAAGCGAACGCGAGTTGTCAATGACGAGAGCGTTGATTGTTGGAACTTCGACTGTTGTTAAAGAAGTAATCGGCTGCAGCACATTGTCTTCGTAAACTTCAAAGTGCGTCTGATTCAAATTGTTGACCGAGCGATTATTGTTGTCAACAACGCGGACATTTATGCTGACTTCTTCCGTATCGACGCGAAGAATCTCTTCGTCTTCAACCGGAATTGGAGATGCCGCCGGAGAAGGCGTCGAGCTAATTGAAGGCGACGGGCTGGCAGGCGACGGGCTAACAGCCGGTGTCGCTTCTACAATCGGCGCCGGAGAAGGTGACGGATTGCCAGCCGCTACTTCTTTTACAATCGGCGCGGGAGTTGAGACGACTGTTTCCGGAGTTGGGACGATTTCTGTCTGCGGCGTTTGTTTAACTGTTTCCGCCTTTACGACCGAACCGATTGTGTCTTTGCGAATCCAACCTTTAACTGTTCTGTCCGATACGGATACGTAATACCAACCTTTTGTGTCCTGAGCTTTTTCAAAAGTGACTTTCTCTCCCTTTTGAACCGTTTGAACTTTTTCCGAATTCGAATCGGGTAATTTACGCAAAAAAGTTGACGTTACGATTACTTCCGCCTGCTTTTGAGCAAAAACTGAAAAGGTAAAAAATAAAGTTAAAACTACGGTGATAAAAACTTTCATAAATATCGTGAGCCACTGGTGCTGCGATTGAGGCGGCAACGACTGATTTTTGTTTAACTTAAATCTGCACAAAAAACGAAATGACTTTATTTAGTGACGAAAGAATTCAAATAATTGTCAATTTCGGGAGTATCTATTTCACTTTCAGGCAGAACAGCCAGCAGCAGATAAAACCGCTTGCCGTGAAAAAACATCCGCATCCGTTCCACTCGATACTTTGTTCTTACCTGACTTTCGCGTCCCGTCACTATACCGTCCGGTATTTTTATACGAACTTCACGACCCTTCACTGTGCCGTTTGTAAATTCCTCGTCTTTAAGCAGTTGACCTTTAGCGGCTTCGACCGCATCGTCGCGGATTTTCTTATAATAAGCCTTATAATTAGGTTTCCACGGAACGTATCTTTTTGGAGAATCTCTATAGATGACGGCAAAAAAACCATTGTGATCGCTATACGAGTAGCTGCCCATCGTGCTGCGAGACTGCTGCTGCGCCTCGCTGTCGGGCTTCAAAGCGCCGGGCGCGAGAATACTCCAAGCACCGTTGTCCGGGCTAAAAGTGTTCCAGGTTCTACCTTGAGCGAAAGCGGCGCCGCTTAAAACAAGAAGAACTCCGAGAATTTGTAATAATTTGTTCGTCCGAATCTTAACCTTAAACATAATTTCTCACATTAATTATTGAAACAGTTTCACGACAAAATTTTCGCGGGTAAGCTTCGCGGGTAAGCTATGAAAATATTATAACTGTTTAGCGCGAAATTTTCCGCGCGTGCGAACTACGGCTCCCGCCCGCTCAACTTTAACAGTAATATCGTGAACAGACGCGGCGTTTGCCGCATCTTTCGAGCGATAACCGAGCCGGTATTGCTGTCTCAATTCGCCGGCAACTTTTTTAAAAATTTCCTTTAACTGCGGCGTATTGCTCAGGTAAAATCTGCCGGCGGTGGCATCGGACATTTCTCTTAAAGAATTGACCGCTTCAATATCAGCCGCTTTTTCGCGAATTTTGATTTCTGAATCATCAGGCGCTCCTACCCCGGCGGGAATCCAAACCGAATATCCCTTTTTCTTTTTTTGAGGCTTCTTTTTGCGCGGCTTACTTTCTTTTTCTTCCTTAACCGTTCCGTCCGGTGCGATTACCAGATTATTAAAACCTTCGCCTGTTTTATAATGGATGGTGTAAATCAATACGTCTGATTCTTCGAGCTGGTTTAATAATTGATTTTTTGTGATCGAACTTCCGAAATCTTTACCGTCCGAGAGCAGAACAATTACTTTGCGACCTTCAATATCAGCAAACGACTTCTGAGCGATTTGCTCGACCGCATTATGAATAATCGTTCCGTCCTGCGCGGCGGTTTGAACTTTGTCGAGCGAGTCCCGGAGCGTTTGCTGATCGGAAGAGAACGAATTGAGAATTTTTACTTGGGAGTCGAATGTCGCTATCAAACATTGGTCGTTCGGATTCAATAATCCGACAAAATCTTTGGCGGCATCTTTGATTTTTTCCAAAGCGGCTGTAGTGCTTCCGCTGGTGTCAAGCAGCAGAGCGATATTTAGCGGTTCATCATAAGTCGCAAAAAACGAAATGTTTTGTTTTACGCCGTCTTCGAAAACGGTAAAATCCTGCTTCTTCAAACCGGAAATATAATGTCCTTCGCGGTCGCTGACGGTAACCGGAACGCTGACCAGAGTCTTTTCTGGTTTTTTAATTTTCGCGGGTTCAGTGATTTGAGCGTGCAATTGAATCGGAAGAGTCAAAAGCATCGAGAAAAATAATGTAAAAATGAATTTCATAACTTTTTGTTTTATTCCAAAGTATAGATTTACGAGTCTTTGGCGTATCAAAGTTTAAAATTATAGTTAATTTTTATTAAATAAGTCCAATTCCGTTAGTTACCTGGCTTATCAATCAGTTGGCACAATCCGCAGAATCCGGTCATCTTCCCGGCTTGCATCACCGCGTCCATCGCGGTTAGAGGTTGAAAAATAAATCGAGCCGTCAGGCGCTTCCGCAATTTCACGAATTCGTCCATAAGTTTTCACTAGCAGACGTTCCTGGCTGACAACTTTTCTGCCCTCAAACACAAGCCGGATGATTGCTTCGCCTTTGAGCGCGCCGAAAAAGAAATTACCCTTAAATTCGGGGAAAAGATTGCCGCGATAAAACATTCCGCTTGCCGGAGCGACGGCGGGCGAATACTCAACAATCGGCGTTTCCATTCCTTCACGTTTTGTTTTGTGACTGATTTTTGCCCAACCGTAATTCTTTCCGCGTTCGACGATATTCACTTCGTCGCCGCCGGAACGCTTAAAGAGCGACACGCCGTCAATCAGGCTCGGACCGTGTTCGGTTTGAAACATCAAGCCGGTTTCGGGCTGAAAATCCATCCCTTGCGCGTTGCGGTGACCGTAAGTCCAGATTTCGGGACGCGCTCCTTTTTGATTCACAAACGGATTATCCGCTGGGACTGTGCCGTCATCGTTTAGCCGCAAAGTTTTTCCGCCCAAAGTTTCGAGCTTTTGTCCCTGACTTTGTTTGGTCGCATCGCCGGTCGTAATGTAAAGTTTTCCGTCGGGACTAAACTTGAGGCGCGTTCCGGCGTGAAAGCGCGCTGCCGGAATCATTTCGACAATTGTTTTTGCGTCAATCAGTTCAGTGCCGGTTTCGCGGTAGCGCACGACTTTGACGTGCTGATTACCGTTTTTTTGATAAGCGTAAGCGAGATACAAAAAATGATTGCTCGCAAACTGCGGATGCAGAGCCATCCCCATCAAACCGCTTTCGCCGGACGGTTCAACTTCTGAAATGACAGCGAGCGTTTCACTGCGCAGTTTGCCGTTTTCGATCACGCGAAGTCGTCCGGGTCGCTCGGTAAAAAACGTTCGTCCGTCGGGCGCAAAAACGATTGACCAAACGACTTCCAAATTCGTCGCCACTGTCTCGACCTTGAACTTCGGCGTGACAGCAGGCGCATTAAAAATTGATCGATCTTCTTCAGCTGACTTAGTTTCAAAAGCATCTGCAATTGGCGAAGAGGCGCAAGCGACGTTTGCCAGCAGCGCGATTAAAAAAAGAATTCGACACGCAAACAGATTTATTTTTATCAGCATTTATAAAACTTCTTTCACAAAATATTAATTGCTTAATTTTGATGCGGCTTGTTAAAATTCGGCGCGCATAAATTTTTTAACAATTTTTAGTTTTAGCGATTGGGCTGAAATTATGACCGGAAACATCTCTAAAAATCTTGTGTTTGCTTAACGAGCAAAGCATATTCTAAACTGTTCGAATGCGCTCTAACTTTCTAAAATTACCTTTTTTGTTAATCTTGCCGCTGATTTTTTGGCTGCCTTGCGCGGCACAGGAAACTTGCCAGGTAGAATTAAAAGACGCACCGACGTTCTTTAATTTGAGGCTTGGGATGACTGCGCCCCAAGTGCAGAATGTTGTCGGAAAAAAGTTGAAGGTAAAAGTCAAAAAAAAGGGCGAGCGCACCTTTTTTCAAAACTTTATTAAACAACCGCCGCCGAATACTTTGAGCGGTGTCCGGGCTTTATATCTCCGCTTTTTTAACGGCGCGCTGTACCAGATTGAAATTTTTTACGAGGAAACAACCGTTTGGAAAACCGTTGCTTCTTCTGCTGAAGTTTTTTCGGCAAAGTTGAATTTAGCGCAGTCATTTCAGGAAAACACAATGAAGCGGATCGAATCAAAATGCATCGGATTTTCACTTATGGCGGATAATGTTCTGAACCCGCGAATTGAGTTGACTAATGAAATGATTCGCGCTCAAGTTTTGGAACTTAGACGGCGCGAAGAGGAAAATAAGAAAAAATGAGTATGAAGGTATTAAATCAATCAAAAATTATCAAGGAACGCCGCCCAAACAGCCGCGTAGAAAGACAGCCGATTCGAGCGAATTGAATTGTCTGTCCATTACAAAAATAATCGCGTATAAATTTATGAAAAACCATTTGCGCGTCCTTTGTGCGGATAACGACATACTTGTGAAAATGTCGGTCGGGAAACAGAGATAATTAACATTTGAACACCGTCAATTTTGAAAACTCAAAGTTTCGTAGGAACGGCATATTTTTACGTCGCTTCTATGGAGCTCAAAAGCCCTTCGCTCTCATTTATACAAACATTACGCTCCTCCAAAGTTATTTTTTTGAATTTTCAAATCTTCTAAATAATTATTTTTATCAAATTGTCTTCCACAACAACTCTGTAAGATTCGATTGAGCCATTTTTCTTCGTCAAACATTCACCGCTTCGCACATCAAAACGCCAGCTATGAAGGTCACATTTGACTACATTTCCTTTGAGGCAGGAATCTGCCAGCGGGTAAGCCTTATGCGGACAAAAGTTTTCGATCGCGTAAAAATCCCCTCCGACATTAAAAAGCGCGAGTTCGCCTCCATCCTTCAATTTCACTGTCGCGCCGCGTCCAGGCGGAACAGAATCTTTTCGCCCGACAATTATCTTTTTCCCCGTTCGCATCGGTTTGCGTTTGTTTTCGTAAAGTTTCCCCATCCTAATGTTGATTTTGAATTTTAAATTTTGGATAGGCAAATCACCAGCGAAAATTTCCTACTTGCTTTATTGCCGCAAGTCAAAGAAAATAATAGAAAACTATTGACGCTTTGGAGCTTTCAAGATGAGCGAGAGGAAAATTTCCGACAAATCACGAACGCGCTGCCGTGAAATTATGACCAGTAAAATTTCGGCGGCAAACGGCGAGATGACTTTGCAGACAGTCGCTAAAATGCTGCGAGACGGCGACATCGGCATTTTGCCGGTCATCGAAAAGGAAACCAATAAATTGCTCGGATTGGTGACCGACCGCGACATCGTCGTTCGCGCCGTCGCGGAAGGCAGAAATATCGAAACGCCTGTTTCGGAAATAATGACGACGACGCTCTACACGGCAAAACCGGATGATTTCGCTTTTCAGGCAATTCGCACGATGGGCGATAAGCAAGTGCGCCGCGTGCCGATTGTCGATGACGAAGGCGTTTTGCAGGGCATTGTTTCAATGGCGGACGTGGCTTTAGAAATGGAAGACGAGCGCGAAATTGCCGAAACACTCGAAGAAATTTCAAGCGGCGCGGGATTCTGGAAAAAAAATTGAAGCAAATTTTAACGCGGGAAACAGGAAATTTTTAGCAGACAGTAATTTTCGCATTGAAAATCAAAAATCGGATTATGGCAAAATCAATAAATCGTTACTTTCATTTTTTGGCTTCATCGAAGGATACAAAACCTTCGGGCAGATTGTGGTATCCGTCAGCGGACGTTTACCAAACACCAGAAGGCTGGGTTGTCAAAATCGAACTGGCGGGCGTTTCGGCGGAAGAAATCGAAATTGATATTCAGGGTAATCAGCTTTATATTGCGGGCTGCCGGCGCGATAAAACGTGCGCCGTCGGAATGTCGTTTCAGCAGATGGAAATTACTTATAGCCGCTTTGAAAAAACCCTGGAATTTCCCGCTTCGATTGAAGGCGCGAAACTAGAACATAATTTTACGGACGGACTTTTACTTATTCATTTAAAGAAAAGATAGATGGCGGCAAGACAAAAGTGAAAGTTACTCAGAATCCTGCTTTTATTTATTCTTAACTTACCAAAAAACTTTATTTTTGACGGCAAGAAGTTTATATGGCTGAAAATACAGAAAACATTATTGAACAAATCGCAACAAACGACGCAGCTTTACCAAGGCAATTTGAAATTGCCGTGCTGCCTCTGCAAAACACGACTCTGTTTCCGGAAACGGTTGTTCCGTTGGCGGTCGGACGCGAACGTTCAATAAAAGCGGTGGAATTCGCGCTTTCAACCGAAGAAAAATTGATTGCCTGCGTCACTACCAAAACGGCGGACACCACCGGCAACGACGCGAAACCTCTGGATTTGTTTGAAATCGGAACAATTGTCAGCATCAAGCGAATGACCAGAACTGACGGCGCGATGCAGCTGATCGCGCAGGGCATTGAGCGTTTTCGTATTCTTAACTGGATTCACGAACGACCGTTTCTAAAGGCGAAAGTTGAAATTCTGCCGGGTTTGACCATCTCCGACATGGAAGAAGTCGAAGCCCTGAAACGCAATATTCAAGGGTTGGTGCAGGAAGCTCTGGCAATGCTGCCGAATATTCCGCCCGAAATTCGGATGGCGGTGATGACGCAGACCAACTCTGTCCAACTCGCTTATTTTTTGGCTTCAGTGCTTGATCTTGGCGTTGAAACCGAGCAGAAAATGCTTGAAGCGAAAACCGAAGACGAACTTTTAACGCTGACGCACGCGGCGCTGGCGCGTGAAGTTGAAATTATGCAGATTCGCTCGAAAATCGCGACCGAGGCGCAGGGCGAAATGGATAAATCACAGCGCGACTATATTTTGCGCCAGCAAATGAAGGCAATTCAAAAAGAACTCGGCGAAGACGAAACCGGCGAAAAAGCGGAAGCCGCGCAGTTGCGCGAACGTCTGGAAACGGCGGATTTGCCTGGAGAAGTGCGCACTGAAGCCGAGCGCGAACTCAAGCGAATGGAACAATTGCCGCAAGCCGCGCCCGATTATCACGTGATTCGAACGTATCTCGAATATGTTCTGGAACTTCCCTGGAAAAAATCGAGCGAAGAGAAATTGGACTTAAACGAAGCTCGTAAAATCCTGGACGAAGACCATTACGGACTTGAAGATATTAAAGAACGAATTCTCGAATCGCTCGCCGTCGTCAAACTCCGACCCGATTCAAAAAGTCCGATTCTCTGCTTTGTCGGACCGCCCGGAGTCGGCAAAACTTCTCTCGGGCGTTCGATTGCCCGCGCTTTGGGGCGCGAGTTTGAACGGATGAGCCTCGGCGGAATGCGCGACGAAGCGGAACTGCGCGGACATCGCCGGACTTACGTCGGCGCGATGCCCGGCAGAATTATACAGGGTTTGCGGCGCGTCGGTGTCAACAATCCGGTTTTAATGCTCGATGAAATTGACAAGCTCGGCAACGATTATCGGGGCGATCCGGCGGCGGCTTTGCTCGAAGTTCTCGACCCGCAGCAAAACAATAGTTTCCGCGATCATTATCTGGATTTGCCGTTTGATTTGTCGAAAGTTTTCTTTATCGCGACGGCAAATCAGCTTGGACCGATTCCGGCGCCGCTTCGCGACCGGATGGAAATAATTCAGCTTTCGGGCTATTCCGATGCAGAAAAACTAAACATTTCAAAGCAATATCTGATTGAACGGCAAATCAAAGAAAACGGTTTGCAGCCCGAGCAGATTGAAATTACAGACGACGCGATCAATCTTTTAACATCGCGCTACACACGCGAAGCGGGCGTTCGCCAGCTGGAACGAACAATCGGCAATTTAACCAGAAAAATCGCGCTCAAAGTTGCGCAAGGGGATACGGAAAAAGTATTGATTACCGCCGCCGACGTCAAAGGATATTTGGGCGCACCGCGGTTTTATCCGGAAAAAGCGCGTGACGAAAACCCGGTCGGCGTGGCGACGGGAATGGCTTGGACGGAAATGGGCGGCGAAGTCCTTTTTATCGAAGCGACGATGCTGCCCGGCGGTTCGGGTTTGACTTTAACCGGACAACTTGGCGACGTGATGAAAGAATCTGTGCAGGCAGCGCGTTCATATCTATGGTCGCACGCCGCCGAACTTGGAATTGACCCGAACAAAATTAAGGAAAACGGCGTCCACGTCCACGTTCCGGCAGGCGCTATTCCAAAAGACGGTCCGAGCGCGGGCGTGACGATGGCTTCGGCTCTCGCATCGCTCTACACCGGTCGCAAAGTGCGTTCCGATACATCGATGACCGGTGAAATCACGCTTTCGGGGCTGGTTTTCCCCGTTGGCGGCATTAAGGAAAAAGTCCTCGCGGCACATCGCGCCGGAATTCGCCGGATTGTTCTGCCGCTCAAGAACGAAGCGGATATCGAAGAAATCCCGGAAGATGTACGCGGCGAGCTGGAGATTAAAACGGTCAATCGCATTGGCGACGTGTTAAAAATGACTCTGGAAACGGAAGTTACACAGCCACTGATACTGCCTACTCTCGACAGCTCACGCCAAGGAATTGACAACAGTAACGAAGAACCACTGATTGCCAGGGAAAAATAAAGAGTCTAAAAACCTGAATCTGAAAAAGCGAGGAGTTTACCCCTCGCTTTTTGTTTGTTTAAAGTTAAAAACAAAAACTGAATTTCGCTTTCGCGATAAATAAATGATTTTATATTGTAATTTTTTACTTTGAAATAAAAATAATATTTACTCATCTACGTAGTAATTGATTCCCGTTTTTACAGTACTTTCTTCCTTTTTCACAGGAGTTTTTTCCCTTATTTACTACAAAAAGGCAGGAACAATTTCCTGAAAAGCGTAAAATTGTTATTGACTTTCCTTGCTATTTATGATCAATTAGCCATCGGATAAGTTTCAAACTTTCAACAATTAGTGTTCATAAAAAAGTTTTCAAGTCGAATTTTAGTTACTAATGATTTGGTTTTATAGTTTTTTAAAATCTATCTGCAATTAGATTTCTAAGTATGTTTAAGAATTTGAGAATAATGATTCATTACTACCCCTCTCCCCAGGTGGAAGTGATAGCAATACACCCTTTCAAACTTATTATTTGAACAAACCTTGTTTAAATAAATAAATTAGGTTCATAAAATTGAGTAGTTATAACAAAGGAGACGAAATGAAGAACAAAGAAAATAGAATATTTACGTTGTTAAGTATAGCGGCAATGATGTTTTTGTCGTTGGCAACAACACAAGTACAAGCTCAAACATTCAGCGGACGAGCGGTCGGCACCCAGTCGACCACGACCTCTCAGGTGGGCGCAACAACACCAGTAGAAATAGCTGTAGCTGCTAATGCTGCTGCTCGCCTTGCTGATACGGGTGAACTTCCTCCACAAGGCGGCAGTCGTACAGCTAGTGTGGTTAATGCCAGTGTCGCTTTAGGTACAGCGCCGGTAACGGGAACTCTCAACACTGGTCTCATCACGGCGAGTACTTCGGGTAGTAACGGCACGAGCCAGTCACAAGCAAGGGTCGAGGGTCTGAATTTGCTTGTAGGTGGTACTTTAGGCACTTTCAGAATTACCGCCAATGCTATAACAACGAACACCAATTGTGTGTGTGGTGGACCGGCTGGAGCGACTGCGACCTGTACGGGCAATACCGATATAGCAAACCTTGTCGTCCAGAGCTCAACCGGAACAGTTCTCGCAAGCTTTGACGCGCGAGTTACTGCGCCTAATACAACGGTGTTTACGACTACTGCTTCAACGGATGTCGGGTCCGGGAGCACTCAGGTACAAACCACAACGACAATTACCATTATTGCTAACGAACAGACGAGAACCCCTGATGATGGTATTCCTGCTACCGATGACATTACGGTCAACGGACTGCGCGTCATCGTAACTGAAACTGTGACTGTTGGAACTGGTGGTAATGCTGTCACTACCACTACAACCAGTGATACTATTATCGCCCAGGCTAAATCCGACATTAACTGTACGGCAACGCCATTGACGGATTTACAAATTACAAAAACTTGTGTCAATAATGCCAACGTCATTACTTGTACGATTACCGTAACAAACATTAGCGGCAATGCCGCCACAAACGTTATTGTGACGGATAATTTGTCCAACGACACAACTTTTGCCTCGGCATCGACAAGTGGATTTACTACGCTTACAACACCGATAGTCGGCGCACGGGGAGGCACGGTAACCGGCACGGTAGCAACGCTCGCAAGCGGAGCATCAGCAACCATTACAATTGTGTCAAATGTCGCTCCCGGCACGCCGGCTGGCACTCAAATCGCGAACACTGCCACAGTGGCGACTGCAACCACTGACGCGGTCGTTGCAAACAATACAGCATCGGCAACGGTCACAGTTCTTGCACCAACAGCAGCGTCAGCTACTATTAGCGGACGAGTCTTAACTTCAAAAGGACGTGGCTTACCCGGAGCGACGGTTGTTTTAACGAATCAGAACGGTGAAGTTAAATATGCGGTTACTAATTCGCGCGGTTATTATCGATTCGCTGATATAGAGGTTGGCGAAGACTATTTCCTGAGCGTGAAAAGTAAACGTTATGTTTTTGCTACACAATCAATCTCTTTCATAGAGGAATTAACTGATATTGATTTTATGCCAACGCAGTAAAGTCATCACCATTAAGTGAAAAAAAACGGATGGGATTTTTCTCGTCCGTTTTTTTGTGCAATGAAAGTTAAATTAATCGAAACTTTTTGTTGCCGCTCAAACATTAGCTCTTTAGTTAGTATTTGGTCGTCTTTGTAATATTCTCTGAATTTTATCGCAAAGCCTCAATATTTTGACTCAATATTTTTGTTTGCGCCTCAATTTCAGACACTCTTTCGCTGATTTCCCGCACTTTTTCAGCCGGAGCTTTTTCGACAAAACTTTGATTGGCGAGTTGTTTTTGCAGGCGTTCGCCTTCGACAGCCAATTTTGCCATCTGATTTTCGAGGCGTTCGGCTTCTTTAGCAAAATCAATCAAGCCTTCAAGCGGCAGCGCGACTTCCGCGCCGCCGGTTAAAACTCCTTTTGCCGAAGCCTTTGGAATATCGAAAACAGTGGCGAGTTTCAACCCGTCGGCGCGCGCGAGTTTGAGAATTTGCGCTTTGTTGGCGGTGAAAATCTTTTGTAAATCCGCATCGGCGGCAACGTGAATGGCGGGCTTGTCGCTCGGCTTAATATTCATTTCAGCGCGGATGTTGCGCACTTTTGAAATCAATTCGATAACCGCTTGTGTTTCCCGTTCGGCTTGTTCGTCAATCATCGCCGCGTCTCCTTTCGGAAAATCAGTGAGCATAACGGTTTGCGGCGCGTTTCGGTAAGCGTCGTTGTGCGAAGCGCTGGAAACTTCAGGCAATTTTTGCCAGAGTTCTTCGGTTAAAAAGGGCATAAACGGATGAAGCAGACGCAAAGCTTGTTCGAGAATCGTCAAAATTCGGGAACGCGCCGCGTCGCGCCGGACATTCGGCTCAGGCTGCGTGATTTCGTCTTTAACAAGCTCGATATACCAATCGCAAAAGTCATCCCAGAAGAAATGATAAAGAAGCTGGACGGCTTCGTGAAAATTGTATTGGTCAAGAGCTTTGTTAACGTTCAAAGCGGTTTTATTAAAACGCGAAATTATCCAGCGGTCGGTGAGAGACAGATTTTCCTTCGGATTATCTTTAGAGAATTCGGGAATGATTTTATCTAAAATCTCTTCGTCTTCCTCGTCCAGTTCCGGGGCTTGCTCAGCTCGCGCCGCTAAAATTTCCGCGACTTCGGCTTGCGGATTTATCGAAAAATAATCGACGCGCGCACCTTCCGAGTTCATTAAACAAAACCGGGTCGCGTTCCAGATTTTGTTGGCGAAGTTGCGGAACGATTCAACCTTTTCGTCGCGCCAGGCAAAATCAGCGCCAGTCGCCGAATCCGCCAGAGTGATGCGCGTCGCGTCCACGCCGTATTTGTCGAAAACATCGAGCGGGTCAACGCCGTTGTTTTTCGTCTTCGACATCCGCTGCCCGTTTTTGTCCAGAACCGTGCCGGTAATAATAATGTCGCTGAATGGTTTTTCGCCGACAAATTTCAACCCGCTCATTACCATCCGGGAAACCCAGAGAAAGATAATGTCGCGATTCGTCACTAAAACATCGGTCGGATGAAATTCGTTTAAATCCTCGGTTTCAGTCGTCTCGCCGTTCCAGCCCATTGTTGAAAATGACCACAGCCACGACGAAAACCAGGTGTCCAAAACGTCCGCGTCCTGCATCAAATGCGCGGTTTTCGCTTTGTCGATGGCTTCTTCTTTAGTACGCGCCACATAAACATTTCCTGCTTCGTCATACCACGCCGGAATTTGGTGTCCCCACCAGAGTTGGCGCGAAATCGTCCAATCCTTTAAGTTTTCGAGCCACGTCGTATAAACTTTTTCGTGCGGAATCTGCGGATAAAAATGCGGTGCGCCTTCCGTTCGCATCAAGTCCAAAGCCAAATCGCGCATCTCGCTCATATTAACAAACCACTGCTCGGATAGATACGGCTCAATGACGGTTTTGCAGCGTTCGCACACGGGCAGAACAATTTCATAATCGTCAATTTTTTCCAGTAAATTCAGTGCTTCAAATTTTTCGATGACTTTTTCACGTGCCGCATACCGGTCAAGATTTTCAAAATCCGCGCCCGCTTCCGCATTCATCGTCGCGTCTTTGTTCATTACGTTGATTTGCGGCAAAACGTGTCGAAGCCCGACTTCATAATCGTTCGGATCGTGCGCGGGCGTGATTTTGACCGCGCCCGTTCCAAATTCCGCGTCAACATATTCGTCGGCAATGATCGGAATTTCCCGGTTCGTTAAAGGCAACAAAATCGTTTTGCCGATTAAATCTCGATAGCGTTCGTCTTCAGGGTTAACCGCAACCGCCGTATCGCCGAGCATCGTTTCCGGGCGCGTGGTGGCAACCGTGATTTTTCTGTCCGAATCTTTGACCGGATAATTAAGATAAAAAAGTTTGCCGTCTTTGCGCGTTTCTTCTTTTACTTCCAAATCAGACAGCACGGTTTTATCCTTCGGACACCAATTAACAATCCGCTTGCCGCGATAAATCCAGCCTTCTTCAAAAAGCTCAACAAAAACATTGCGCACCGCCAGAGATAAACTTTCATCCATCGTAAAGCGTTCACGCGACCAGTCAACCGACAAACCTTCGCGCCGAATCTGGTTCGTAATCGTATTGCCGTATTTCTCTTTCCACGCCCAAGCTTTCTCGACAAAAGCTTCGCGTCCGATGTCCTGCGGTGTTTTATGCTCGTCTTTTTTAAGCTGGCGCGTCACCATCAGCTGCGTCGAAATTCCCGCGTGGTCAACGCCGACGAGGAAAAGAGTTTTATAGCCAAGCATCCGTTTCCACCTCGCCAAAACGTCCATCAAAGTATGCTGGAGCGCGTGTCCCATATGGAGCGAGCCGGTCACATTCGGCGGCGGAATGACAATCGAAAACTTTTCGGCGTGCGGATTTTCGTTGATTTCGGGCGCGAAACATCTGTTTGCTTCCCAATTTTTATAATGCGCTTCTTCGGCTTCCTTCGGATTGTATGCTTTTTCGAGTTCCATAATTTCAAGGTTCAAAGTTCAAAATTCAAAGTTCAAGGTATATAATTTTCAACTTTAACCTTAAACTTTGAATTTTGAACTCTTCAAACACTAATATTCACGGCTGATTATTGTTTTAGACGTTGTTCCAGCACTTGTCTGATAATTGAATCAGCTTTTTGCTCAACGACCTGAAAGGCTACTTCCCTGACAATTTTTTCAAAAAGTTTTTCAATTATCTTCTCCGCAATCGCGTCAATCATTTCCGGCGGAAAATTCGCTGTTTGGAACACCGGAGTTTCAATAATATTTGTGTCGTCCAAACTGTTAAAAGAATATGTTTCAAATAAAGAAGCAAATTCATCAGAAACGTTTTTCGGCGACGCGGATTCGCCTTCGTCTGTCTGAATTTGCTCAGGGGAAAATCGTTCTGAAGTTTGTATGCCTTCGCTACCTGCCTGAATTTCTTTTGTCAACTCGCTTTCACGCGCCGTTTCGACGCTTACCGAATGCTGTTCGTTGATTGACTCATCAACCGGCGTGTTTATCTGCTCCGGCTTCGTATCTTCAGTATCCGCAGTAACTTCGTAAACTTCACCCGCGCTTAGAGCTCGTGTTTTCTCCGTCCCCAGTTCGCCGACTGCCGCGTATTCGTCTGTATTTTTAAAATGAGTTTCGCGCGGGTTTTCAGATGCGCCCGGCACAAAGTCTTCGGACGGTTCGATGACAAGTTTCGTTTCAAACTTTCGCGATTCATCCGCCGGCAGACTGCCGATTTGGTCGGTTCGGATGTTTTCATCATTCATTCGCGCAGCCTCTGGACGGTCGCCATTTTCCACATCCAAATTTGTCTCTGTCGTGGCTGAGGAAAAATTTTCGCCGCCATTCAATGGCAGAAGAGCCGAAACTTTTCTAACCAACTGACCGATTGATTGAAAGGGTTTTGTTAAAAAATCATCGGCTCCGGCGCGGCTTGCGCGATTTTCGTCGAATGGCTCGAATGAACCGACGAGCAAAATAACCGGAATTGTCGGCGAATCGGCGCGCTGTTTGATCTGCTCGCAAATTTCGAACCCGTTCAAACCGGGCAGATTAACATCAACCAACACCAAATCAGGAGCGAATTCGGCAACCATTCGCAGCGCGGTCGCGCCGTCGTTCGCCGTCAGAACTTCAATTCCCTGATCGGCGAATGTTAGATTGACGACCTTTTGAATCGTTTTTGAATCATCTGCCAAAAGCAATTTTCGTTTCGACACAAATTAAAGTACTCCTTTTCAGACTGCTAAAAATTCCGCGACAAATCGCGTGTTCTGAAAACTATCACTCGCCGCAGATTACGTCAAGAAAAGCGGATATTTATTTCAACAAGTCTTAAAACACATTTAAACCACAGATGTTGTAAGAAATTGTCTTAAAATTATTTTGTCCATTAACTTATATCCAGGCTTTTCTGCGTCAATTCGCCGGAGCTTTACGAATCCACCGCCAATTTTGCCGCGAGTTCGATAGCCACTTTCATACTTGATGCATCTGCCGCGTTTTTCCCCGCGATATCAAATGCCGTGCCGTGATCAACCGAAGTTCTGATCAGCGGCAGACCAAGCGTAACGTTAACCGAAGCGCCAAACGAAAGGCATTTGACGGCAATCGTCGCCTGATCGTGATAACACGAAACAACAGCGTCGAATTCACCGCGAAAAGCTCTTAAAAAAATAGTATCCGGCGAATATGCGCCAGACACGTCGATGCCAAATTGTTCCCGACAAACGTTGATCGCCGGCGTTATTTCATCTTTTTCTTCAGCGCCAAACAATCCGCCTTCGGAAGCGTGCGGATTGAGACCGGCAACGGCGATTCGAGCGTCTTTTACCAAAAGCCGGGAAACTTCCCGGTGCGAGAATTTGATCAGATCGATTAACTTCTCCTTTTTGACAAGCTCAATCGCGTTGCGCAGAGAAACGTGCGTCGAAAGCAAAACGACGCGCAGGTTACCTGCAAAAAAGCTCATTGCGAATTCTTTGGTGCCGGTCAGATGCGCCAAAAATTCCGTATGTCCGGGATAATCATAGCCGCCGAGCGCAATCGCCTTTTTACTGATCGGCGCGGTGGCAATTGCGTCAATTTTGTTTTCTTTCCACAGACGGACGGCGGTTTCAATATATTCGGCGGCGGCTTTTCCCGTCGCGGCGGCATCTTCACCGATAATAAATTTCTCGTTGAGATTATTTAAATTGTAGACGAGAGTTTGATCTGAACTTTTGGCAGATTCTTTATTTTCCCCAATAAAATCAAATTCAAGGTTCAAATCAATCGCTGTTTGTTTTAAAAAAGCGGAATCACCGATAATACTTGGCGAACAGATTTTTTTTAAACTTTCATCACTCAGGGCTTTGAGAACGATTTCCGCGCCGATGCCGGCGGCATCGCCCATCGTTATACCGATTCGCGGCAGAACGCGGTCTGTCTTTTTTGATCGCATAATTTGTTCATTTTGTTCAAAATCCATAAAAGTTATTTTATAACGAACTGATTTGAATAAAAAAGCCAAATTACAAAGTCAAAATTACCTTTTCAACCAGTTTAGTAAAAGTTTTCGGGCGGAAAAAACTATTAACGAATTTCAAATTGGCGTGACTTTTTGTGCAGAAGTCTGCACGAAGTAAGGGCGTATTGTGGCTTGCTCCCTTACTTCATGCGGGCTTCTGCGTTAGTTGTATAATTCTGAGAAACGCTTTAAGGTCAGTGATTTTTCCCGGTCACCAAATATTCCTCTTTGATGATTTCTGGCTAAAAGTGAGTTTCGTTAAATTTAAAAAGCAGTAACATTCTAATTTAATCGAGTGCGTATTAACTTTCAAAACATAATAAATTACAAGGATAATGATATTTCCCGATTTTTAACTATTGACTTTTACTTTCCTGACTAGTCAGCCTGTCGCCTGATAAATGTAGGAACATTAATATCTTCTTCCTTTTTTACGTCTGCCGGATTAAAGACAGGCATCATCCGGCTTCCGACCGCCGCGTGATTTGCTTCAACAAGCGGCGTTTGCGGCATAACATTTTGTTTATGTTCATCGAAACCGGTGGCGATGACCGTGATTTTTACGCGATCCTGCATTTCTTCGTTAAATACCGTTCCGAAGATGATATTGGCGTCTTCATCAGCTTCCTGATGAATCAGCGAAATCGCGTCTTCAATTTCATCGAGCGGCATATTTTTGGAACCCGTAATATTAATCAGCGCGCCTCTCGCTCCTTTGATTGAATTTTCTTCGAGCAATTTGGAATCAATCGCCGCTTTCATCGCGCTGATTGCCGCCCCGTCGCCGCTTCCTTCGCCGATGCCAATCAGTGCCACACCCATTCCATGCATCACGGATTTGACGTCCGCAAAATCAAGATTGATGATGCCCGGCACGATGATCAAATCGGAAATGCCCTGCACGGCTTGCAGCAAAATATCGTCAGCGCGGCGGAACGCTTCCATAATCGAAATTTTTTCTTCGACCTCTTTAAGCTTGGAATTTGGAATTGTAATGATCGTATCGACACAGCCGCGCAACTCGGCTAAACCTTCTTCGGCTTGGCGCATACGCTTTTTGCCTTCGACGTTAAAAGGCTTTGTGACAACGGCGACGGTCAGCGCGCCGAGTTCGATGGCGAGCGCGGCAATGACCGGTGCGGCGCCCGTTCCCGTTCCGCCGCCGAGTCCCGTGGTCACGAAAACCATATCCGCGCCTTCCAACACGTCCATTATTTTTTCGGTATCTTCGATGGCGGCTTGCCTGCCGATTTGCGGGTTGGCGCCCGCGCCCAGCCCGCGCGTCAATTCGCTTCCAAGCTGAATTTTAATCGGCGCTTTTGAATCGTTCAGAGCCTGCACATCCGTATTCACCACGATAAATTCGATGCCTTTGATGCCCGCTTCAATCATCCGGTTGACGGCGTTGCTGCCGCCGCCGCCAACACCAATCACGATAATTTTTGCGCCGGTTATTATTTGGTCATCGAAAGTCATTGTAATTCCGTTATTTTTCATTTGGGTTTACCGTCCGTAATTATTAATTTTTAGTTCGCCTTATGATATTTCAGCCGCTTAAATCAATCGTGATGAATTTTCGAAAGAATTTATAATTTCAACAAGATATTGTGCTTATGGGAGAGAAGCATACAACGATTTGTGATAAAAAATCTAGTCGAAATGTTAAATTTATCTAAATTTCTCGCGAAAATTTTCAAACCACTCGGCAACCTTTCGTGCCTGCGATTTTCCGCCCGTATTGAGGGTGCGAATTTGTGAACGCATCGAAGAAAGCGCCAGCCCGCAAGCGACCGCCCACTCCGGATTTTGAACTTCGTCAAAGAGTCCGCCGAACAGTTTCGGCTCTAAAAATCCGAGGCGCGTCGGCGCGTCGAAAACCTGTTCGGCAATCTCGACCATTCCGCGATTGAGCGCGCCGCCGCCGGTTAAAATCACGCCGCTCGGAATCTGCCCGCGTGAGTTAAAAACTTCCTGCGCGATGAGCTGAAGCAGTTCGATGGCGCGCGGTTGCATAATGTCAGCCAAAATTTCCTTCGACAATTGCCTCGTTTCCTGTCTGCCAACCGGCGTTACTTCAATCGATTCTTTTCGTTCCGCTTCATTCATTAAAAATCCGGCGACGCAACCGTAATGATGCTTAATTTTGTTAGCTTCGGGAATCGAAACGCGCAAACCGACGGCGATGTCTTTGGTAAAATGCATTCCGCCAAAAGGAAAAACCGTCGTATGCTGCACCGCGCCCCGTCCGAAAATCATCAAACTGGTTAATTCCGAGCCGATGTTGACGAGCGCGCAGCCATATTCTTTATCATCATCGGTTAAAGTGCTCTGCGCCGCCGCGAGCGGTTCGAGTATCATTTTTTCAACTTCGAGTCCGGCTTGCCTGATTGCTTTGACGACATTTTGTTTGCCGGCGCTCGGACTCGAAACAACGTGAATCCGGCTTTCCAGACGCGAGCCGCGCATCCCGATCGGCTCAACAATTCCGTCCTGTCCGTCAATAATAAATTCCTGCGGCAGACGATCGACAATTTCCCATCCGGCGGGAAGCTGCATCGCGCTGGCGGATTCAACCGCTCGTTCGACATCTTCGGTTGTAATCTCGCGCCCCGCGCCGGCAACCGCGACGACACCGGTTTTATTTTCACCGCGCAGATGTTCGCCTGAAAGATTGATGGTTACCGCCTGAATCTCAAAACCGCTCATTCGCTCGGCATCACCCACGGCTTTTTTGATTGTTTCAATTACCGCGTCAGTCGTCGTAACAATTCCGCGCCGCAAACCGCGCGATTCAGCTTGTCCGATGCCGATAATATTCATCACACCGCCCGCGGACGGCTCACCGATTACACAGCGAACTTTGCTCGTTCCGATGTCTAAGCCGACTGCCTGTATTTCACGGTTCATTATTTTCAGTTTAATCTCATTACTTAGCTCGAAAACCTAAAATCTCTTTCTGGTTGTTAAGATTTAACGATTCAATTTCCCTTCCGCGCCCGACGATAATTTCCAGTCCTTTCTGAAGCCGCTTGGCAAAATTGTCTTTCGGCAGATGAATCGTCACCATTTCGCCCGAATCCGGCACGATTGCCTGCGGCGACTGCAAATCTGCCAGATTGACCGCGCTCACCCGTTTTGAAAGGTCAAAGTCCTTCCAGTCGTTGAGCATTTTTAGATAGATTTTGACACGTTCCTGATTGTCTTTCGTCGCCTTTTCAGATTTTGTTTCGTCCCAGCCGCGCAAAACGAACGGGGGATTTGAATCGCGCTTTTCCGCCGGCGCGAGAATAACGCCGTCTTCATCCGCCCAGTAATCGGTTTTTCCCAGACGGATGATTGCCCGCAAAACTCTCTCGTTGACGCTGACGCGCAGACCGTCGGGCAGAACGCGTGAGACAACGGCTGTTTTTACAAATCTGAGTTTTTCGACTTCATCCTTAATCTGCTTCAAATCCGCGTTCCAGACGCCTGATTTCGCGCTCTGCCGGCTGACGATTTTTTCGATTTCTTCTTTTGAAGTTCGCTCAAGTCCGCGCATTTCAACGTTTCTGACATCAAAAAACGACGAAGCCGTCACTGTTCGATAACCCATAAACATCAAAAACCCGAGACAAAAAACGATACCGATAATAAAAACGAGCGGAATCAAAAAACTGGCGGAACTCGCCGAATTATTTTTACGCGCCGTTGAAGTTTGTCGCCTTTTAATCGCCGCGTCAGTTTTGCGTTTTGGAATTCTTTTTCGTGTCGTCATAGCTTTCGATTGTTGTCTAAAAATAGCACCGGCAAATTCGTCGCCTTCTAATTTTTATTGAGTAAATCTAAAATTTCATCGGAAAGCTTCGTGATGCTTCCCGCTCCCAAAGTAATTAATAAATCGTCTTTTTGTAAATCCTCAATGACCCGCGCCGCCGCAGTTGTGATGTCGCCGATATACTGGACATTTTTATGTCCGAATTCTTTGATTTTTGCGGCGAGGGTTTCCGCCGTCACTCCTTCGATCGGCTGTTCGCTGGCGGCATAAATATCCAGCAGATAAACCGCGTCGGCGTTGTTAAATGAACGCGCGAAATCTTCCATCAATTCGTTGGTGCGCGTGAACCGGTGCGGCTGAAAAATTACCACGGTGCGCTGTCCGCTCGAACCGTTTTTCGCCGCCGAGAGCGTCGCTAAAATCTCGGTCGGGTGATGCCCGTAATCATCGACAACGGTAATTCCGCGCGCTTCGCCCTTAAATTGAAAACGGCGATCGGCATTCTTAAATTTTGTAAACGCTTCGGCAATCAGCGCGAACGGAACTTCCAGCTCAAGCGCTACTGTTGTTGCGCCTAAAGCATTATAAACATTATGTTTGCCCGGCACCGGCAAATTTATTTCACCTAAAACTTCGCTCCCTCGCCAAACCGTAAAACTCGAACCGAAGGTTTCGGTATAAGAAATATTGTGCGCGGAAACATCAGCCTGCACGGTAAACCCGTAGGTCACGAGGCGGCGTTTGATAAACGGAATAATCGACTGCACGTTCGGGTCGTCGAGACAGATGACGCACGCGCCGTAGAACGGAACTTTGTTGACAAAATCCGTAAAACACTGCGTGATGTCGTCCATTCCCTTATATGATTCCATATGTTCGCGGTCGATATTCGTAACGACTGAAATCGTCGGGTTGAGCATCAAAAATGAACGATCACTTTCGTCCGCTTCGATCACAAACCAATCGCTCGTGCCGAGTTTCGCGTTTGAGCCGAGCGTGTCAACCACGCCGCCGACAATCGTCGTCGGATCGACTCCGGCGTGTCCCAAAATTGTCGCGACCATCGAAGTCGTTGATGTTTTCCCGTGCGAACCGGCAATACCAATCGAATACGGCTTCAAGGTCATCAATTCGGCAAGCATTTCAGCCCGCGGAATCACTGGAATTTTATTTTCCCGTGCAAAAATCACTTCTGGATTATCTTCTTTAACTGCCGATGAATAAACAACGACCTGCGCTTCGCCGACATTTTCCGCCGCGTGTCCTTCGTAAATTTTCGCGCCAAGTTTTTCAAGCCGGTCGGTATTTTTTGATTTTTTCAAATCCGAACCCGTCACTTGAAATTCGAGATTGCGCAAAACCTCCGCGATGCCGCTCATCCCGATGCCGCCGATGCCGATGAAGTGAATATTTTTTACGTGCCGAAACATTTCGATTATGGATTATAGATTTTGGATTTTATGAAATCCGCAATCTCGAAACTAAAATTAATTTTTTCTTTGAGCTAAACTTTCTATTAAATCAACTGCTACGTTCGCTGCGTCTGCTTTTGCCAATTTCTTTGCCGAAGTTTCCATTGCGGTAATTTTTTCGGGCGAAGAAATCAAGTTTTTTATTTCCCGCGCTAACCCTTCACCGTTTAGATTTTTTTGCAAAATCATTTTTGCCGCGCCTGCTCGTTCTAACGCTTCAGCGTTTTTTCGCTGGTGGTCGTCAGCCGCTGTCGGAAGCGGAATCATCATCGAGGCTTTTCCCGCCGCCGCGAGTTCCGCGCACGTCGTCGCTCCCGCCCGGCAAATTATCAAATCGCTTTTAGCAAATTCGGAAACCATATCCGAAATATATTGGCGCACGTCTGCCGTTTCCCAACCGGCACGTTTGTATAATTCATCTATTTTTTCAAAATCCGCCTCGCCCGTTTGATGGACAATTTTTAATTTGTCTTGATCCGCTTCCAAAAAAGGCAACGCGTCAGTCATCGCGTTATTGATCGCCCGCGCTCCTTGCGAACCGCCGAAAATCAAAAGATTTAACCGTGCTTCCCGCGCTTTCGGCAAAATATCAAAAAACTCGCGGCGCACAGGATTTCCCGTGACAATTCCCTTTTCGCCAAAATACGGCAGAGCTTCGTCAAATGCTAAAGCCGCTTTGGTGACGAACGGCGCCAGCCTGCGATTTGTAAATCCGGGCAGCGCGTTTGAATCCATCACGAGTGTCGGAACGCGCATCAGGCTTGCCATCAATAAAACCGGACCGGAAACATATCCGCCTGCGCCGATTACTACATCCGGCTTAAACTCCTTGATCAACTTTCGCGCTTCCAGAAAACTTTTGGGCAAAATCAACAAGCCCTTCAGTTTTCCGAGCAGTCCGACGTTTTTTAGTCCCGCGCTGTTGATCAAAGCCAGTTCGAAGCCGCTTTCGGGAACAATTTTTGTTTCCAGTCCCCGCGCTGTCCCGACAAATAAAACTTTCGATTCAGTGTCGCGCCTTATAATCTCTTTAGCGACGGCGATTCCCGGATAGATATGCCCGCCAGTTCCGCCCGCGGCGATTATGATTTTCATCTTTACTTTTACCGACAACAGTTAATAAATTTTTCAAATATCTCTTACTTCAAACCTATTTGTCCGCGCTTTCGGCGGCGCGGCGACATTACAAACTCATCATTTCTAAGGTCTACTTTCAAAACAGCGCTTCCGGCATACTGCGAAATGTTGAGCAGAATTCCGACGGCAAAAAGCGTAACGATGATTGATGAACCGCCGTATGAAATAAACGGCAGCGGAATTCCTTTTGCCGGCAAAATTGAAATTACGACGCTGATGTTAAAGAGCGCCTGCGCGATTATTCCCGTCACAATACCGATTCCGAGCAGCATCGAAAATCTGTCGGGAGCCAGCAGCGCCGCGCGTGTGCCGCGCCATAAAAGCAGACCGAATGCCAGTACGACCGCTAAAGTTCCGACTAAGCCTAATTCTTCGCCAACCACCGCAAAAATAAAGTCGGAATGCGGATACGGCAGATAAAAAAGTTTCTGCTGCCCTTTCGCGAAACCTTCGCCGATGACTCCGCCCGAACCGATCGCGTAGAGCGACTGAACAACTTGGTAGCCGGCATCGTCGGCGTGCTTGTATGGATCGGCAAAAGCCATCAGGCGTTCGACGCGCCACGGAGCGAAAATCAGGGCGCACGTTCCGATAAAAAGCAAGCCGAGACCAACTGCTGCGAGATGGAGAATTTTTGCGCCGGCGGCAAAATACATTGCGATAAAAGCGGCGCACAAAACCATCGTTGTTCCCAGATCCGGCTCAAAAATAATCAGGCTGCCGAAAAATCCTAAAACCATAGCGCACGGCAAAACCGTTTCTTTTAAGTCACCGACCAAATCTTGGTTTTTTGTCAAAAAGTATGCGAAAAAAATCGGCAGAGCGATTTTAGCGATTTCCGAAGGCTGAAACGAAAACATAGGAAAACGTATCCAACGCCGCGCCCCGTTAATCGGCGGAAAGCCGAAAACGGCAAGCAGCAAAACGGCGGTTGCGGCGAGCAGTCCGTAAACAATTGTTTTATTTTGGTACCACCGATAATCGATTTTGCTCGTCAAAAACATAATCAAAAGACCTGCCAAAGTAAAACCAAACTGCTTGTAAAAATATGTAAATTGGCTTTCTCCTCCTGTTTCCTTCAGGGCGATTATTGCCGACGCGCTGTAAACCATTACTGATCCAAACAGCGCGAGACTGGCGGCAATCGCAAATAAAAACCAATCAATTCTCCGCTTTTTAATCATTTTTCAACGATAGTCCAAAGTCTAATGTTTAACGCCCAATGTTCAATGTCTGCTGTCTAAGTTCATTCGATTTCCAAAGTAACTTTAAACTCTGGACTCTAAATCTTCGACGGCGTTTTTAAATACCACACCTCTTTCTTCAAACGAACGAAACATATCGAAACTGGCGCACCCGGGCGCGAGCAAAACCGAATCGCCGCTTTCGGCGCTCTGGAAACTTTTCAAAACCGCGTCCGGCATCGATCCGGCGCGAACAATTTCCGCGAATTCTTTTAACTGACTTTCAATATTGTCCGCATCCTCGCCGATTAAAACGAGTTTGCGGACATTGCTTTTTATCAAACGAGCGAGCGGCTCATACGGAGCATTTTTTCCGCGCCCGCCTAAAATCAAATTGATTTTCCCCGTCTCTTCGGCAAGGGCTTCGAGCGCTTTTAACGTTGCGTCAACGCTCGTCGCTTTCGAATCGTTGTAAAATTTCACCCCTTCAATTTCCGCTACATATTCGAGTCGATGCTCGACGGCTTTGAAATTGCGAACGGTTTCGCGCATCGATTCGAGCGACGCGCCGCACGCGATTCCTGTCGCAAAACTTGCCAGAATATTTTCGACATTGTGCAAACCACGCAGAGTCATCTCATCCCTCGTCGTCAAAACTTTCTCCGCTCCGTCCAGACGGCAAATTAAATCGCGCCCGCGCAGAAACAAACCGCTGTCTAATTCTTTCCTGACGCTGAAGAATATAACTTTTGCCTTCAAATTTTCCGCCCAACTCCGGGTCGTTTCGTCGTCGAAATTCAAGATTGCCGTGTCGTCCGCCGTCTGATTCAAAAACAGACGATGCTTGGCGGCGGCGTAATCGCTGAAAAAATTGTATCGGTCAAGGTGATTCGGCGTAACATTTAGAGCAACTGCAATATTCGGGCGAAAATCCCTGATCGTTTCGAGCTGAAAACTTGAAAGCTCGCACACCGTCCACGTTTCCTCGCCCGAAGTTTCCGCCAGAGTTATCAGAGCCGTTCCGATATTTCCGCCGATTTGCGTTACAATCCCAGCATTTTTCAAAAGCTCGCCGATCAAAGTCGTCGTTGTCGTTTTGCCGTTTGAGCCGGTGATTCCAATGACGCGACCTTTCAGAAACCTGTATGCGAGTTCGACTTCGCCGATCACTTCACCGTCTTTACGTCCGACATAACGCGCCGGAACAGAATTCGTCGGAACACCCGGCGAAACAACGACCAGATCAATCTGATCGAGCAGCCACGAAGGAATTTGCCCTTCGAGTAGACCAATTTTTTCTGTTTTCAAAGAACGCGCTTTTTCCGTCCAGTCCTCGAGCGGTTTTTTGTCGTGCAGCGCGACAACCGCGCCGCGCCCGGCAAGAAATTTCGCCGCGGCGACTCCTGATTCGCCCGCGCCGAGGATTAAAGTTTTTTTCCCCTCTAAGTCCATCCAACAATCTGTTTACCGCAGTTTCAAAGTTGCCAAACTCATCAACGCGAAAAGTATCCCGATAATCACGAACCGGAAAACAATCTTTGGTTCTTTCCAGCCCAAAAGCTGAAAATGATGATGAAGCGGAGCCTGTCTGAAAATTCGTGTGCCGACTCCTGTTTTCGGATTTTTCGTCCATTTAAAGTAAGAAACCTGAATCATCACCGAAGCCGCTTCCAAAATAAAAACACCGCCGATAAACGGCAGAAGAAATTCCTGTTTCGTCAAAATCGCCACTGTTCCGAGCGCTCCTCCGATTGCTAAAGAGCCGACATCACCCATAAAAACTTCCGCCGGCGGCGCGTTGTACCACAAAAATCCGAGACTCGCGCCCACCATCGCGCCGCAGAAAACCGTTAATTCCGCCGCCTCCGGTTTGTGCGTCATATCTAGATACGATGCCCAGCGCCCGTCGCTGGAAATATACGTCAGCGCTGTCAGAGCCGACATTGCGATAAAAGTCATACTCGCCGCCAAACCGTCCATTCCATCAGTTAAATTGACGGCGTTTGACGAACCGAGCAGAACGAATATGATAAAAATCAAATAAACGACCGGACCGATCCACGTCACCGCCTGGCTATATTCGGAAATCGCCGTCGCCTTAAAAAACGGAATGCTTAAATTCCAGGGATAATTTGCCACCCAGTAAAGACAGCCCCAAACAATTAGCGCGGTGATTAATTGTCCGAGCAGTTTCTGTTTGCCCGTTAAACCTTTACTTCGTTTCTTGACGATTTTTATGTAATCGTCAATAAATCCGATCACGCCGAACGAAGTAGTCGCGCCCAGAGCGAGCCACAGATACAAACTGTCGAGCCGCGCCCAAAGAATTGTCGAAAGAAAAACCGCGCCGAGAATTAAAACGCCGCCCATCGTCGGTGTGCCTTTTTTCGCGTGATGTTCCGCTGAAAGTTCTTCGCGTATTTCCTGTCCGATATTAAGCGCGGCAAGTTTTTTAATGACTTTACCGCCGAAAAGAAGCGAAATTAAAAGCGCGGTAATCGTTGCCAGCGCGGTGCGAAACGTCACATATTGAAAAACATTCAACCCCTTATAAAAATATGACTCGCCGCGCCCGTAGGTTTGAAAAATGACTTGATATAAAAGGTAATAAAGCATTTTTTAGATTGTGGATCTTCGTTTTTGTATTTTGTATTCGTTCATCACCTTAAATTAACGCCTCTGCATTTTTATCGTTTCAAAAAATTTATATTTGTATGTTTTAATTTATAGATTCATTGTTCCAAACGATATTTTTCAGTAAGCTTTTCAATTACTTTTTCCGTTTTTACGCCGCGCGAGCCTTTGACTAAAACTAAATCACCCATTTTTATTTGGTTTACCAGAAATTCGCCCGCTTCATCCGAACTATTGAAAAATTCTGTTTCACGCAAATTATTTGCCTTTGCGCCCTCGACTAAATCTTTCGCCAAGCCGCGTATGCCGATTAAAAAATCGATGCCGCTGGAAGCGAGTTTAGCGCCTGTTTCCACGTGAATTTCTTTTTCATTTTCGCCCAATTCGAGCATTTCTCCTGCGACGACGATAAGGCGCTGCGCTGTCTTTCCGCCGTCAACTAAAGTTTCGACCATTTCCAAAAGCGCCGGGGGATTTGAATTATAAGAATCATTAATGACCGTAAAATTTTCTTGAAAATGCAAAACTTCACCACGTTGCGCAGGCGGCTCGATTGAACTCAGCGCGTCGGCAATCCGCCGCGCTGTCATCCCGAATTTGTAACCTACTGCCGCCGCCGCTAAAGCATTTGAAACGTTGTGCCGACCGGAAAGCCGGAAAAATACTTCGGCTTTTCCGTTCGGCACATTCAAGATAAAACGTGTTTCGCCAAACCGCTTCATTTCAATTTCGCTTGCTCGGACATCTGCTTTATTCTCGATTCCAAAAGTAATCGTATCGCCTCTGTGAAGTTCGCGCATTGCTAAAACGCGAGCGTCGTCAGCATTTAAAACGGCTGTACCGCGCGGTTTCATTCCTTCGATCAGTTCAGCTTTTGCTTTCGCTACATTTTCAATCGAGCCGAGATGTTCGACGTGTACGGGGAGAACATTTAATTCAACCGCCACATCCGGCGGTGTAATCCGGCACAGACGCGCGATTTCATTCGAAGGCGAAGACATTCCCATCTCCAAAACCGCCGCGTCAAAACTTTTATCTTTCGCCAAATTTAAAACCGTCAGAGGATGTCCCAAACCGTTGTTATAATTTTTGATGTTGCGCAAAATTTTGCGTCCTGAATACTGTAAAACGTGCGCGGTCAACTCTTTAGCCGTCGTCTTCCCCGCGCTGCCCGTAATCGCCACCACCGATTTGTTCCATTCGAGATAAACGCCGCGGGCGAGATTCTGCAAAGCGAGGATCGCGTCGTCAACAAAAATCAGACGATCCGCAAATTGTTCTAAAACCGCTTTGTGTTCTTCAAATTTGTCAGGACGTGCGACACACGCGACAACGCCTTTTTCGAATGCTTCAGCAATAAACTGATGCGAATCTGCAAATTCGCCGTTAAAACAGTTATTTTTATAGTCGGGCTGTGAAAGCGCGAAAAACACTTCGCCCGCTCGCGTTTCGCGTGAGTCAATCGAAAAAGATTGCACCTCGGTTTGAAGCACTGCGGAATTTAAGTTTGACGCTTGGGCGTTCATATATTTGACGGCAGTTTTAAGTTTCAATTTACAACGCGTATCCTTTCGTTTGAAGATTTGTTTTTAATATTGCTTTTCGTTATTTTTTTGTCCGGTGCTGTTTTAGGCTTCGCTCGATCTTTTTCTTCGATTAAAGATTTATTCGATTCTGGTTTTACATCTTTTGGCGTTTTGCTCGCCTGCAACTTTTCCTTTTCAGATTTTATTGCCGCTGCCTCCAACGGTTTTTTGACATTTTTTTCAGGCGGTTTGCTCTCAGGCATTTTGCTTTCAGGCGTTTTAATTGAAGCTTCTACATTTGAAGTTATCTTTGAAATTATTCGCGCGTCCGGTTCAACCGGCTCTTCCTGCGCGGCGGCGTTTTCTCCTATTTCATTTTCCGTGCTTTCAATGCCAATGTCCGGAGAAATACCCAGCTCAGGCAAAACTTGCTCGGCGATTTCACGAAAAATCGGCGCTGAAACTTGTCCGCCATTGCGCAGTGCGCCCTGCGGTTCGTCCAGAATAACGGCAATCACGACCGTCGGATTTTCAGCCGGAGCGAATCCGACAAAAGACGAAACATATTTGCTTCCGCTGACTCGCTTTGTTTTGGGATCATATTTCCAGGCGGTTCCAGTTTTTCCGGCGGAGGTGTAGCCTCTGAGCGCTGCTTCTTTTCCGGTTCCTTGCACGACTACTTCGCGCATCATCCGGCGCAGATTTTGCGCGGCTTGCGGGCTGACGACCGGTATTTGTTGAGGCGTAGTTATCGAAATCACTTCCCCGTCTGCTGCGCGAATTTCTTTGATAATATGCGGGCGAACTCTGATGCCGTCGTTGGCAATAGTCGCAAAAGACGAAGCGGTTTGCAAAGCCGTCACGCCGATTTCATAACCGATCGACATTGACGCCAGCGAATCGCCTTGCCATTTCTCCTTCGGGCGGACCAGCCCGCGCATTTCAGCAGGAACTTCAATGCCGGTTTCTTCACCAAAACCAAATAAGCGAATATAATCGCTGAATTTGTCTCTGCCGACTTTCATTCCGGTCTTGATCGCGCCGATGTTGCTGGAAATCGCAAAGGCTTTGGTAAAAGAAAGCGCTTTGCCGCAATGGCTGTCCGTAAATTTGTGATTGCCGACTTCGATAAATCCGTTGCCGCAGCTAAATTGCTCTTCAGGTTTGATTAATCGTTCATTAAGCGCCGCGCCATAGGTCACAAGTTTAAAAATTGAACCCGGCGCGTAACTGTTCTGCACCGCTTTGTTCTTGTAATTTTCCGCCGGAAACGCGCTGGCGTTATTCGGATTAAAAGTCGGATAGTTCGCCATCGCCAAAATTTCACCGGTTTTCGGGTCAAGCACAACCGCTATTCCTGATTTCGCCTGTGCCGCTTTGACTCCCGCCTGGAGCGCTTCTTCCGCCTTGTACTGAATAGAATGACTAATTGTTAAAACGACATCCTTCGGCGGTTCGCGCACTCCTTCCGATTCATCATAAACTCTGCCCAGACGATCGCGATCCTGCCAGGTTTTAACGGTCGCGCCGCGCAAATTTTCTTCCTGTGAAAGTTCGATTCCCGCCTGTCCGATGTCGTCCGCGCCGCTAAAGCCGACGACCTGCGAGGCGAGCGCGCCGTATGGGTACGAGCGTTGGTGTTCTTCTCTCCAGTGCAAACCGGCGAGTCTCGGCTCGTCAAATTTTCTCAATTCTGGTTCTCTCAGCGCTTCATTAAGTTTTAAAACCGTGTCTTCGTCAATTTTTCGCGCCAGCCAAACAAATCTTTTGCCGCTCTTTTTGGCTTCGCTTAAATTATTTAAAATCTCATTCGGATTAACTTTGAGCGCGGCAGCAACTTTTTTCGCAGTCGCCGCAACATCATCAATTTCGGCGGGATCGGCAAATAAAGATTTGGATTTCACGCTCATTGCCAAAACGCGTCCGGAACGATCAAAAATAGTGCCGCGCAGCGTTTTGCTTTTTATTTGATCACGTCTCTGATCAAGCGCTTTTTCGCGCAGCCAATCGCTTTGATTAACTTGCAGGTGAACAAGTCGCACGCCGATCGCGCCAATCCATAAAATAAAAAATGCGACAATCAGCATAAAGCGCGTGAACCCCGTCTGCATCGAAGCATTTTTGCGGCTGATTTCTCGTGAGTATTCTCGCATTTTTTGTCAAAGGGATAATTTTTATCAACGATGTTTCAAACTTTTGTGTCGGACGCGCCCGCATAATTAACTTAAACTCTTTATTTCTTAGCAACTTGCGCCGGTTTGGTTTTGTTCTCTTTGTCCTTCAGCTCCGGTAATTTTTTAACTCCGCTTTCAGGCTTTTTCGCTTCTGTTTTCGGTTCTTCAACTTTCGCAGAAGTGGGGGCAGGCGTTGGTTTAGGTTTTTCGACAAGCAACTTTTCCGGACGCGTTTTTTCCTGAGGAGCAACATTCGTCCGCGATTCGACAGTTTTGTCCGAAGGAGCGTAGGTTAAACCAATTTTTTTAGCGGCTTTTTTTATTTCCGTGTGTGAAAGCGCGATTTCCTTGGCAAGCAGAAGTCTTCGCTTGTCAGCTTCGAGTTCTTCAATCTGCTTTTTAAGTCTGGAGTTTTTGACACGAAAATCAAAAGACGCGAAATGTTGCCGAGCAGCGAAAAAGAAGCCGACCACCAAAAGCAGTCCGCAAACCAATGTTAAAAAACGGTATCGCCACGGAATGGATCGGCGTTCGGGAGAAGCGTTTTTTATTCGTTTTTTATTGGATATGTTTTTTTTGCTCATCTTTTTCACCTGCACCGCTGATCAAATAATTTCAGACCAGATAATTCAACTAATCTATTTTTCGACACGTGCGAAGTTTAGCGCTTCGGGCGCGCGGATTATTGTCCGTTTCTTCTTCGCCCGACGTAACCGGCTTGCGCGTTAAAATTTCAATTTCCCGGCTTGCTCTGCACACGCATACGGGCATTCGCGGCGGACAAAAACATTTTCCGGATAATTTTTGCATTGTCTGTTTAACAATCCGATCTTCCAGAGAGTGAAAAGTTATTACAGCCATTCGTCCGCCAGCTTTCAAAATTTTCACGCTATCCCTGACAAACTGTTCGATAATTTCAAGTTCGTCGTTAACGGCAATCCGCAACGCCTGAAAAGTTTTTGTCGCCGGATGAATCTTGTCTTTTTTCCCGCGCCAAATCGCTTTTTCGACTAATTTGGCAAGTTCCCCGGTGGTCTTGACCGGTTCGCCCCGCTCTCTCCGCTCAACAATGCGCCGAGCGATACGGCGGGAAAATCTTTCTTCCCCGTATTCGTAAATAATACGAGCGATTTCAAATTCCGAAAGCGTTTCGAGCAGTTCGGCGGCAGTTTCCGTGTCCGCGTCCGCATCCATCCTCATATCAAGCGGCGCATCAAACCGAAAACTAAACCCGCGCGTTTCGCTGTCAAACTGCAAGGATGAAACACCCAAATCGGCTAAAATACAATCCGCCTTTTCAATACCAGCTTTTTCGAGGACCAGCAGAATATCCGAAAAATTCGCGTGAAATGCCTCAAATTGATTTCCGAAGTGCGCCAGACGCTGCTCTGCAAGTTCAATTGCTCGCGCGTCCTGATCGATACCAATCGCCTGGATGTCTCCGGAAATCGCCAAAATAGCTTCCGTATGCCCGCCTAAACCGAGCGTCGCGTCAACGAAAACTTCGCCCGGCTGCGGGTCGAGCATTTGCAGAGTTTCAGCGAGCAGCACCGGTTTATGTATGTTTTCAGCTTTATTTATAAGCATTTTCAAAGAGCGCGGTGAAAGTTTTGACGAATGCGATTTTCTCGCACACAGAGAGACACACCGAGATAAGCTTGTCAAAAATCCGTAACAAAAATACTAAAAATTAATTGTCGTTGATTTTATGCGAAAAACCGGAATTTTTTGACCGTCCGCTTCCGTTAACGAATTCCGCATAATATCTGTTTAGAAATTTTCCGGGGAAAGTGCTTAAACTTAAACACTGCTTAGTTAAAAAACTTTTTTGCCTAATACTTAAATCAGATTGTTATCAACTAATTATCAGCATATTACGATTATTTCTCAAACTCTGTCAAGGATAATTTTTAATTTTTTTACTTAATCAAGTGCTTAAATTTTGACATCTGTTCAGGCAGCGATTTACTATTAATTTTTGTGCGAGTTAATGTTTTCCTTTCGGCGATGTTTGCGCTAAAGTTTAGGGTCATTTGTTTTAACCAAAAACTTTTTCGCGCCTTATGGACAATACGCTTATTCAACTTCTCGCTTTCGGCACAATCGCGGCTCTTGCCAACGTGCTTGGCGGATTGATTCTTTTTCCGAGAGGCGTCCAAAAAAACTACAAAAAAATTCTGAAGTATGTTTTAGCGCTCGGCGCGGGCTTTATGCTCGCCGTAACTTTTATCGATGTTTTGCCGGAAGCGATTAAAATTTGGCAGAAGCGCGTCGGCGCGGAAAACGAAAATTTTTTAGTTTATCCGATGATGCTCCTGCTCGCTGGTTACCTTTTGACACAGTTTTTTGAACACACGATCGCGCCGCATTTTCATCTGGGCGAAGAAGTTCATCCCGATCATCTGATTTCGCCGCGGTCGGCTTACACAGCAATCGGCGGGCTTCTGATTCACACATTTTTTGACGGCGTGTCGATTTCCGCTGCCGCGCAGGTTGATTTCAAAGTCGGAATTTTAGTTTTTATCGCCGTTTTTCTGCATAAATTTCCCGAAGGTTTTACGATCGGCTCGATGGTTCTGGCTGCCGGAAAAAACCGCAAAGAAGTTCTGCTCGCCACAACTTTAGTTGGCGCGACTACTCTGCTCGGCGTTTTTGTTTTTTATCTGGTTGGCGATGTTGGCTTTACGCTTGCCTACGCGCTTCCCGTCGCCAGCGGCGTGACACTTTACGTAGCGGCGAGCGATCTGATTCCAGAAGTTAATCATCACGGCGGAAAACGTCCGCTCGTTTCATTTGCGGTCTTCGCGGGCGTTGCGCTATTTTTCCTGATACACTACGCTTTACATTTGGTTTTAGAAAATTAGAACTTTGCGAAAATAATTTCGTATTGTTCAAGGCTGGCAAAAAATTTTGTCAATTTATTAAGGATGATTAAAAGACTTACAGCATTAGAAAAAATTCGCGTATTGCTTTTCGGTTTGCTTTTATGTTTGGCGAGCGCGGAAGTCTTTGCGCAGAGCGCGAGTCCGTTTTCGCTCAATGAATCGCCGCTTCCCGCTCCGACCGGCTTCGTCAACGATTTTGTCGGTGTACTTGATGCTGGTACCAAACAGCAGCTCGAAGCGCGCATTAAGGAGTTAAAGGAAAAGACCAATCCGCAGGTTGAACTTGCCGTTGCAATCGTCGGCACTACGGGCGAGCGTCCGATTTTTGATTATTCGCTGGCGGTCGCGCGCGGCTGGAAAATCGGTTCAAAAGAAGATGATAATCCGAGCGCACTTTTGTTTATTGCGATTGAAGACCGAAAATACTTCACGCACGTCAGTAAGGATTTGGAAGACGAATTGCCCGACGGTTTAGTCGGACAACTGCAAAGACAAAATCTGGTTCCGGCTTTTAAGCAGCAAAATTACGCGAAGGGCATCAGCGATACCATCGAAGCGTATATCAGCACAATTGAAGCAAAACAAAGCGGAGTCGCTCCGGCAGCAGAACCAACTCCTCAACAGAGAGGACGAAGAAGCTCCGGTTCATCGTGCAATTTTATGACTTGTCTAATAATTCTTTTTGTGCTTTTGATAATAAT
>JACCRD010000011.1 GCA_013813755.1 Acidobacteriota bacterium
GTCATTCGCGCTCACGCCGAAAAATTTCACAACATTTCGATTCTACAAATCGACGCCCACGCCGATCTTCGAGACGAATACGACGGAACGCCGCATTCGCACGCTTCGATTATGGCGCGCGCCGTCAAAGATTTGCGCATTCCCGCTGTTCAGGTTGGCATCCGCTCGCTTTCAGCTGACGAAGCACTGAGTTTAAGTGACTTGCCGACAAGAATTTTTTGGGCAAAAGATATTGTCGGACGAATCGACTGGATTGATTCGGCGATTAATTCTTTAACGGAAAATGTTTATTTAACGATTGATATCGACGGGCTTGACCCGAGCCTTGTTCCAACAACCGGAACGCCCGAACCCGGCGGGCTTGGCTGGTATGAACTTCTGACTTTAATCAGAAAACTAGCAGAGAAACGCCGTATTGTCGGAATGGATTTAGTTGAATTCGCAAAAACCGACAATTCAGACGCGCCCGCTTTTCTCTGCGCAAAATTAGTTTATAAATCGCTCGCCTATATTTTTCAAGACGAAACGCCGAAAGTTCGCGGTAAATAAGATTTAAAGTGGAAGAGTGATTTTCGTTCAATAATTGCCGCCAAATCCATCTCTTCAAAAACCGCGCCGCGATATTCGATTTTCAAAAGGATGCGCAGAGTTGGCGTTGAATCGACCGCCGTTCGTTCCCCACATTTTGATCGCTTCTTGGGAAGCGACCGGACCTTGCGCGATAGTTTGCGTTGTGACGGCGGTTGTTTCTTTGACATTCTCGCCAGCTGCGTCAGTCATAACATTATCGTCAGCATCTTTAACATCGCTTTCGACCGTGATGGTTTTATCAACCAAAGTCGCCGAATCGTAAGCGTTAAAGTTTTGCACGACGCCCTGAGAGACGAGCAGCATCGAAATCGCTTTCCATTCAACACTCCCCCTTGTCAACCGATTAAAATTTTTCTCAGAACTCCCACACCGACTATCGCCAGCGCATAGGATAATAAGATTTTAAGACGTATTGATTTCACAATTTCCTCAATGCTTTCTTCTTTCGATCCAGATATAAAAGTTTTACGCCGCCTGACATTGAAGTCAACTGCAAAAAGTCATTCGCGCTAAATTCGCCTGAACTTCTTTCTCAGCGGTGACGTAAAACTTAAAACTGACTGGTTTGAATGATATTGCCATTTAATAAAGACGACTTTTTAGAGTAATATTTAGACGCACAGCAATTTTTGGAGAATTATAATATGTTAAAGAAAATAATTTCATTATCAACTAATAATAAGTTTTTAAGTTTTTTACTGGCGGCTTCCCTGCTCACGACGGGTGGCTGCAAAACTGATTTTCTAACCGGCGCAACCCCCCCGGCTGCGCCCAATGATTCTGCCGCGCCGCCCGCGCCACCCGCGCCTCTGGTTGTTGACGGCGTGCGAACTTCCTATGCCGATGTCGTAGGAAGATCTTCTCCGGCAGTAGTTAGAATTGATGCTGAGCGCAAATCGAAATCGCCCGCCCAGCAACAGCAGCAGCATCCGTTTATGGATGACCCGATGTTTCGGGAGTTTTTCAAAGACGCGCCGCAGACACCGCAACAACCTTTCAATAATCAGCAACCGCAGCAGCGTCCGCCAACTGAACGCGGACTTGGTTCGGGCGTGATTGTCAGCGCGGACGGCACGGTTTTAACAAATCACCACGTTATTGACGGCGCGGAGAAAATCTTCGTGCAGATGAGTGACGACAAAATTTATGAAGCGAAAATCGTCGGTTCTGACCCGCCTTCTGATTTGGCAGTTCTCAAAATTGAAGGACAAAATTTTCCGTTTCTGAATTTAGGTAATTCCGACAACGTCCGCGTCGGCGATATTGTTCTCGCCATCGGTAATCCGCTCGGCATCGGACAGACGGTAACTGCCGGAATTATCAGCGCGAAAGGTCGCCGGACAGGTCTGAGCGACGGCAGCTTTGAAGATTTTCTGCAAACCGACGCACCAATTAATCGCGGAAATTCAGGCGGCGCTCTGGTCAGCGTCAACTCTGAATTAATCGGCATCAATTCACAAATTTTATCGCCTTCCGGAGGCAACATCGGAATCGGTTTTTCCATTCCTTCAAATATGGCAAAATCCGTGATGGAGCAGCTCCTCAAAGATGGTAAAGTCAGGCGCGGACTACTCGGCGTAAACATTCAAAACATTACGCCGGATATGGCAAAAAGCCTGGATTTGGGCGATGTTAAAGGTATCATCGTAAGCAATGTCCAAGCTGGAAGCGCGGCGGAAAAAGCCGGTATCAAAGGCGGCGATATTATCCTGGCAATCAACGGCGAGGCGATCGAGGACAGAAACGTGCTTCGTAACAAAGTCGCCGGCACTCAGCCGGGATCAGAAGTGAAAATACGAGTTTTGCGAGATGGCAGAGAAGAAGAATTAACTGCCGTACTTAGCGAATTTAATGTCGAAGGCGTTAAACCCGACAATCCGCCGGAAGAGCAGAAGGCGCCGGATAATTCTGACCAAAACGGAAAGCTCGGTCTAAGTTTGCAGCCGCTCACGCCGGAGTTCGCCAAACAACTCGGTTTGCCGGCTGAAACCGAAGGCATGCTGGTTACTGAAATTGATCAGAACGGCGCGGCGGCAAGCGAAGGCATTAATCGCGGCGACGTTATTTTAGAAATCAATAAACAAACGGTTAAATCGCTCGAAGAAGTGCAAACAGCGCTTGCCAGATCCGGTGATAAACCTGTTTTGCTGTTAATTTCGCGCAAAGGACAAACTACTTTTCTAACGATTCAACCCAGATAAAATGCAGTCTAAAGTCCAAAAACTAAAACCCGGAGTTGTCAATTAGTAAACTTTAAGTTTTAGTCTTTGGACTTTGAACTCGCATTTGTGATAAAAAGGCGTCTATGTGGAATAAAGTTTATCTTGGTATTTTGGGTCTGATGTTTATTTTGATGAGTGTTTTGACGTATCTGACATTCAGCTGGCTGCAAAGCGTCGATAAACCGACAAATGTTGTTGCCAATTACGAATATAACGCCGATATCAGCCGAACATTTTTGTGGATTTCGTCGATTATTCTTTTAATCTTAGCCAATATCCTGTTTTGGCAAACTCGGAAATCTTGGGCTTTGTGGGCAACACTTTTATATTTCGCGGCGTTCACCGCAGCACAAACTTTCTGGCTCTCGCAGACATTTTTTCAATACCAGCAGGACAAAAATTTAACCGCTGACAACTTCTCTTTCGGAAGTCCGTTCGCAGGGGCGATGATGATTGGGTTAGCGGGAATTTTTGTTTTCTTTAATCAATATCTCGTCAAACGTCTTTACGATAAAACTTTTGCATCGCAGACACCCGCCGCGCAGATGCCTGATGAGATTTTAGTTGATGAAAATAAAGTCTGAACCTTTTAATGTCAAAAATTAAAAGAGAGGTAACAGAGAATAAGCAGGAAGTTAGTTATTTCCCAAAACAGGCGAAAGCCTGCAGATTGCGACGGTATGCAGGTTTTTTATTATTAAATATCGGAACGGCGAGATTCGAACTCGCGACCTCTCGCACCCCAAGCGAACGCGCTACCAGACTGCGCTACGTCCCGTCAAATTGATTTATTTAGAGTAAGAACAATTATGAGCCTTGTCAAATTAATGCTTTGAACGCAAAATCACCCCGTAGTTTTTGTAAAATTTAATAAACGTCGTTTTTTCAATACCTTCTCTGCTGCAAACCGGCGCTTTCCGATTTATTTAATTTCAGCATTTCACGCAGTTCAAGGAGTTGCGCGGCAAGATTTGTCAGAGCCTCACGGCGATCTTCATCAAGTTCCATCGTCTCAATCTGTTCAAAATCTTCCGGTTCGTCAATCACAAGATTTTCAAAATTTTCTTCAGGCAATACTTCTTCCTGCGGTTCGGGCAATTTTACTTCCTTAATAAAACTGTCTTTTTGAGCGGGTTCGGCGTGAACAATCTTTAAGCGACTGGTTTCGCGCAGTTCATTCTGCAGTTTTTTCTTCGCGCCGGCGATGGTATAAAGATCATCGTAAAGAAGTTCTTTAACGCGAAGCGCGATTTCCACATCACGCCGCCGATACGAGCGCTGCCCGGAACGATTTTTTTGCGGTGAAAGCATCGGAAACTCGGTTTCCCAGTAACGCAGAACGTGCGCCTGGACGCCAACCAAATCGCATACTTCACCGATTTTAAAGAATATTTTTTCCGGTATCGCTGTTGCAGGAAGTCCCATTTATACCTCGTTTGTGCTAAATTTTTTGAAGCTTATTGTTGTCATTGTAGATTTTTCGTAAATTACTGTCAATAAAAATTTTATGAAAACTGAATTTAGCTTTATCGAACAACTTCGCCGGCATTCCGCGACTTCAAAAATCGGCGACGATTGCGCGGTTATTCTTAAAGATGCGAAAACTGATTTGGTATTGACAACCGACTTAATAGTTGAGGACGTTGATTTTAAACGTGAGTGGATGGTTCCGGAATTTCTGGGACACAAAGCGTTGGCGGTTTCGCTTTCTGACATAGCGGCAATGGGCGCAAAACCTATTTGGGCGATGCTTTCGATCGGCATTCCCGAAAAAATTTGGAAAACGGATTTTGTTGAAAAGTTTTATGACGGCTGGTTCGGTTTAGCAAAAAAGTTCGGTGTTGAACTTGTCGGCGGCGATGTTTCCAGAACGCCCGATAAAATTGTGATTGATTCGATTGCGGCAGGCGAAACAAAAAAAGGAAAGGCGATTTTGCGTTCAACTGCCGAGCCGAATGATTTGATTTTTGTAACGGGAAGTTTGGGCGGTGCGGCTGTCGGATTAGAACTTTTGGAAAAGGGCGAGCGATTCGACAAACAAAATTACAAAACCGCCCTTCTTCGTCAACTGCAGCCCAATCCGCAGACTGAAGTCGGACGGCTTATCGGTCTGAAAAATTTAGCAACGGCGATGATCGATTTATCCGACGGTCTTTCGAGCGATCTATCACATCTTTGCCGTGAAAGCAGAGTCGGCGCGAGAATTTATGCGGATAAAATTCCTTTTTATCAAAAATCAAATTCAGATCCTGAATCGTTCAACGAACAATTGCGTTTCGCTCTAAATGGCGGCGAAGATTTTGAACTGCTTTTCACCGTAAATCCGAAAAAAAAAAAGCGGCTCGAAAACAATCTAAAAAATTATCAAATTTCGCATATCGGAGAAACAACTGCAAATGCTGAGATAATGGAATTTATCGCCAGCGAAAGCATCTCGGTTTTAGAGCCGCGAGGCTTTAGGCATTTCTGATTAAAATTTTACGTTTTTGAAATGTTTTCAAAAAGGGTCAAAAGCTGTTTATCAATTTAAAAATAGTCTCGCCATAATTCTAGCGATTTGTTGCGTGTCATCCGCGGGATGACGAAAGAAGCGGCGGAAAAATTCGACGAACTTTTGTCGCCATTGATTTTAATAAAAACTCAAAAGTGAAGATCAGAAACTTAATTACTGAGTTTTAATGTTCTATTTTCGGGCGCAATTTTGTTAAACTCAATGAACGAAATTTTCACCTAAAGCGGAGTTTGGGGGAAACCGGATTTTAAAGGGAGACGAAATAGTGCGAATGAACAGTCGAACCATAATAATTTTAACGATTTTACTCGTTGGTTTGTGCGGAACGATTTCCGCGCAAGTCAGGCGGGAAGGAGTAACTCGCGGCGGTTGCGAAACGACCGCCGCGCTAAACGGCGTTTACCGGATTGACACCGACGGCAGCGATAAGCTCTATTCGGTTATCGAAGGAGCGGCAAGCAATGTTCCATACAGCGAACAGCAGCAGTTTTTTATGGATTTGGCGGTTCGTCTGACGCCGCCCGATCTGCTGGCGATTGAATGTCGCGGGAGCACCATTTCGCTCGGTTCTTCTCGTTCGTCGCGTGTTGATTTTGTTGCTGACGGCGTAACGCGCAGCGTGCGAAATGCCGGCGGCGGAGTTGCGCGGACGCGCATCGCGTTCGAACGGAACGCTCTGACTTTCACATCAAGCGGCGCCGATAATTTAAATTTTACTTTTACGCCGCTCGAAAACGGCAGACGCCTGCGCGTGACGCGGCGCATTTCCTCGCGGGAGCTTATCGAGCCGGTTGTTATTCGAACTGTTTACAGTAAAATCGCCGATGTCGCGCGGTGGGAGATTTTCGACGATACGCGGGTGGCGAGACAAATGGCAAGACAAAACAGCGAAACAACTTCGTCCGCACCGCCGCGAGCGCGTTCCGCCGGTAACGAAAATAATAAGGCTAATGCCATCCGCGAATCTCTCGACGAATGGATTACTGCCACGAACAGGCGCAACATCGAAAAACAGATGTCTTTTTATATGCCGGAATTAAAGTCTTTTTATCTTGCCCGAAACGCCTCGCGCGACACAGTACGGCTTGAAAAAACTCGCACGTTTGCCGGAGCCAAATCAATTGACATTCGCGCCGCCGAGCCGGAAATTATCTTTCAGGACGGCGGACGCACGGCGATTATGCGTTTCCGCAAAAAGTATCGAGTGGAAAACAATTCAAAAATGCGCAGCGGTGAGGTCATACAGGAACTGAGATGGCAGCAGACAAACGGCGGATGGAAAATTTTTAGTGAGCGTGATATCAGAGTGATCAGCTAAAACGATTTTAATCATTAAAAGTGAAGAAATGAAACGCGGCTTTTCACAGATTTTTTAATTGTATCTGTGTTTTATTTCTTCGCTTCCGCTCTTATTTTAATTTTACCTAAAATGGAAAAGGCTGGTTGTTTTGACGTTGCCGGCGCTCCTGTTTTCGCTGACGACGCGTTTCGCGCCACTCTTCATCGCTCATTTGTTCGCGCTCACGGCGGCGTTCTTCTCGGCGCTGCTGAACATCATTGCCTCTACCCGTCGGACGCCCGGTAAATATTGACTCGATGTCCGGCGCAGATTGAGACTCGACTACGCGAGATTGTGTTACGCCGTCAGATTGAGGTCTGCTGCGGCGCGGCGTTTGTCGTCGAGCGGCAACAGGAGGCAAAATTTCAGCTTGTACCGGCGCGGGCTTGGAATTTTCCTCGAACTCCGTTTGAACAATCGGCTCGTCAACAGTTTTTCGTTTTTCGATTGTTGACTGTTTTGCAACCGTCGTCGTTTTGATTGAAGCAGGTTTGACTTCGGCTTGCTCTATGTTCTTTGAAGGCGGCGGGTCGAAAACTTCCGGCTCCGACGAATCCAAAACCGTCCCGGACTGAACCGTGTCGGTGTTTAATTCCTGCGCTTGCTGAACGACGGGCATTTCATTCGATTCGGTTGACGAATTCGCTTGATTAATAAAATAACCAGCTGCCACAACTACAAAAAACAACAAAGCGGCGACAGCTGCCAGCGGAAACCGTGACCGATTCGAGGCAGGAGAAACTATCTCAGTCGGGACTTCGATAACGGAAGCTGCCTGCGTCATCTCCGGCACAGGCGACGAAGTTTGAACGCCCGGAGGCAAAATCTCGACTGATGTCAACCTCTCCGTGTCATCTGTTTGAGGCAAATTTTTGACTTTGCCGGCAAACGATTCAAGAGCCGGAAAATCTTTGGTTTCGGCGGAGTTTACAAGCACTCCATTGGTTGCAACAGCTAAGGCAGTTGGCGGCAATTGTTCGACCGTTTCGGTTAAATCTGATTTGATCGTGTGTTCAAGCGCCTGCCGCATTGCTTTCGCCGTAACAAAACGCTGCGCCGGATTTAAAGCCAGAGCCGAATTTAAAACACTCGACACGCCGACCGAAATTTCACTGTTGAGTTCGCTGGCAAGCGGCAAAGGGTCTGCGTTTCCGGCAACGATTGCTGAAGCCCGCGCCAGAGCTTCAAGCGGCGGCTTGCCGGTCAAAAGATGATACGTGGTTGCCGCCAGCGCAAAAAGATCGGAGCGGGTGTCGGTTCCCGTGCCTTGAATTTGTTCGAGCGGCGAATATTTACGCGAATAGCCGAACACGCTCAACGCGCCCTGGGTATCGTCAGAGTTTAATTTCGCCAGTCCAAAATCAAGCAAAATGACATCGCCGCGCGGCGTTATTTTCAGATTCTGCGGCTTAATGTCACGATGAATAATGGGCGGCTCGTGCGAGTGCAAATAATCAAGTGCGTCGAGCAAGCTGTCCGTCCAGCGCAAAGCGTCGCGCGCGGGAAACGCGCCCTTGCGCTTGAGAACCTCAAACAAATCTTCGCCTTCGATAAACTGCATCACCAGAAAATGCCCATTATTTTCGGTAAAAAAATCAGAGACGTGCGGCAAAACCGGATGCAGCAAACTGTTTAAAAGGCGAGCTTCGCGCTCGAAAGCTTCCCCCAGTTCGTCGTTTTTATAAAAAGTTTCCTTAATCGCAACATGACTTCCAAAACGTTGGTCAACGGCAAGATAAACCGCGCCCATGCCGCCCGCGCCAATTTGTTTTTCAATCAAGTAGCGATCTTGTAAAAGTGTTCCGTTTTCAATCATTTTTTCACCCGTCAATCTGACGGCAATTTTGATGCCTTTTTCGGCTGACGAGTTGATATAAAAAAGATTTGAAGATTCTTGATTTTTGCCCGTCACAAAACTAAATTTTATAATGGAAATCAATTTTTCAATCTTTACTGCCGTTTATATTATTCATTTGTCCGGCTTGCTATAATTTTAATGGAGGAAATATGTCACACAACAAACTAAACATCAGCGGCGCGAAAGCCGACATTCTGTCGTGGGTCAGCCACGCTCTTTCAACCAATGAACACAATATGCTCCGCAACGTCTCGCGATTGCCTTGTCTTTACAAGCACGTTGCGCTGATGCCGGACGCGCATTTGGGAATCGGTTCAATGGTCGGCTCGGTTATCGCGACGAAAGACGCAGTGATTCCAGCGACTGTCGGTGTTGATATTGGCTGCGGAATGATGGCAGTTAAAACGCCGTTCAAGAGTTCGATTCTCGAAGGCAGATTGAAAGATTTGCGCCATCAAATCGAGCGCACGATTCCCGTCGGTTTTAACGAACACAAGGAAGCGGTTGACGAATCTCTGGCGTGGGAAGGCTGGAAAACTTTCGGCGATTTGCACCGAGGCGTTCAACACCGTAAAAGCAAGGCAATGAAACAACTCGGAACGCTCGGCGGCGGAAATCATTTTTTGGAAGTCTGTCTCGACACCGAAGATTATGTTTGGCTGATGCTGCATTCCGGCTCGCGCAACATCGGTAACGAAGTCGCTTCGCG
>JACCRD010000037.1 GCA_013813755.1 Acidobacteriota bacterium
GCCTGCCCGGTCGCAGTATTTGTAACAACAATGCTGGCGTTTCCAATTGCTGCACCAGTCGAATCAGTTACCTGACCGGTAATCGTTGCTGATGTTTCTTCTTGAGCTGAAGCCGAAATGCTGAAGCCGAAACTACAGATAAAGGCAAGGCACATCATTAGCACTATTTGTCTGAAATTACTTTTCATTGGTTTTCCTCGTTTCAAAAAATTAAAAATTAAAATTGCAAGCCATAAGAAAAATTTAGATTTTTGGAAAAGCGTTCAAATTTTCGTTATTGGTTGCCAAAGGCAATAATTCCAGTAAGTCGTTATATTTGAAGAGCTAACGGATTTTTAATGAAATTTGAAACTGTTTGAACGGCTATTATTCTAAAACATTTATTTATAATGCAAAAACCGTGCGCGAGGTTTCAAAAATATTAATAAATCTCTTTGCCGCGCTTTTTTCGATTTTGTCATAAGCATTACCAAAATTTGATTTTTTCAAAATCCTATTTTGAAGAATCGCACAAAAAATTACCCGCAACGCTTTTTTAGCATTACGGGTATGAAAAACGTTTATTGCTGCGTTTTAAAAAATGTAACGCAGTGAAAGTTGAATATTTCTTGGAGCATATTGTGTGGAAGTTCCGTTGATTTGTCCAAAGCCCGAACTTGTATAAGTCGTGTTTGGAAAACCAAATTGAACCCAGTTGAATGCGTTAAACAAATCGGCGCGAACAGTTAAACTATGACCTTCAAACGGCATTAAAAATCTTTTTGAGAAAGCAAAATCAAAGTTTTTTACGCCGTCAGCAAAAAAAGTATTTCGTCTTAAAATACAACAATCAAGATCTGCTAATGTTGCCTGCCGAAAAGCGCTCGCCGGCAGCAGTTCCCTGGAAGTATTCGGATTACCGATGGTGCGACCGAGAAGACTGGGATCGAGAATGACCGGGCGGCTCTCGGCAAAATTATCAAAGTTTAAGTCAACCCCTGTCCCCGTTACTGTAAAAGGGTTGCCGTGAACCCATTTGAAAACGGTTGAAACCTGCCAGCCGCCGAAAATTTGACCGACTAAATCATTCCGTTTATTTAAGAAAGGAAGGCGATACGTTCCAAAAAGCGTAAAACGATGCGGTGTATGAGAACGCGAAAGACCACGCGAGGCTTTTAAATCATTTCCGGTTTGATTGCTGTCACCTGTACCGCCGAAACTGGTTGCTTCGGAAGTGGTATCTTCTGCTTTACTCCGGGTATAAGCCGCCTGGAGACTAAGCCCGTTGCTTAAACGCTTTGTAAATTCGATTTGTAAGCCGTCATACCAGGTAAGAGCGCCGTTGCTAACCTCGGCTTGACCGCCAAATCTTCCGTCCGGTCTTCTTTCATTGATTCGCGGAACACGAGAGCTGTATTCAAGCGCTCCTAGTGGAACAACATTCGGACAAGCCGTGGTCGGCGCAATGTAATTTGTAGAACCGACAGTTCCCAAACCTGTTCCGGCGCATAGTACGTCTGCCGCCGGACGTAAAACCTGTCCCCGCACATCAACCCGGCGCGGGTCATTCGCCGGAAGGCTGTTGAAAAGAGTTTGTCCAAATATAATATTCGGCGCGTTGTTTGGATGATCCGTCACCGTCACGCCATTCGGGTCGTTGAGGGGAGCGTTGCCGAAATTATAACGCAATAACCCAATTCCCCGATTGCCCGTATAGCTTATTCTCACCGCTGATTTCCAGGGCAATTGTCTTTCAAACGTCAAATTCCATTGCTTTGTATAAGGCATTTCAAGATTCGGATCGACAACCAGCGATTTGCTGTAACGACCTGTCGGTTCGACTCCGGGAACAAACGTAAAACCGACGGTCGGGTCGGTTAGGTTAATCGGATTGAAACCGGCGCCCGAACCGGTCGATCTGTTGTAGAAGAAAGCATTGGGCGTATTTGTACGAATCGAGGCGCCCGATTGGGCAAACACCGATTGAAACAATCTTCCGTGATAAATCCCGTAACCGCCGCGCAATGAAGATGTGCCCGAACTGCCGAATATTAAACCTAACAGTCCCTTTTCAAATGAAGGACTATAAGCGAATCCGATGCGCGGTTGAACGTTGTTTTTATCGTCGTCGAATCCGTAATCAATCCTGTTCTCCTTTTCCTTCGGAGCCTTGACATATTCATACCGGGCGCCCAGATTCAAGGTCAGGTTTGGAAAAATTTTCCAGTTGTCTTCGACATAAAAATTATATTCACGGAGGCGATTTTCAAGGAAAAACGGTCCGTAACCTTTTTGAAAATTGTTAATACAGCCATTCAAAAGCGATGCAAAACCGTTTCCGTAAGTTACGCCGCCGCAAGTTGACGCATTGAAATTATAAAAACCGCGGGAAAAGTTATCGGCTAAATCGTCTATTTTTTGATCCAAAATATCCGTTCCGGCTTTTAGGAAATGATTTGAGCCTAGGTTTACTAATAAGTTATAAACAAGTTGCCAATGGAAAGTGGACTAAAAATCGCATAAACAGCCTCCGAAAAGTTGTTTGACATTTTTCAGATTCACGTATATTATCTTGGCACTCAAAATTTTGAGCAAAATTTAAAAAGGAGTTGATTATGTTTAAGACGATAAGTTTTTTGGTAATAACATTCTCATTGTCTGCTGTTGTTTATATGCCACATTCTTTACAGTCCGATCCTTGTATTATGAGTTGTGATTATAATAAGCAGCAATGTCAGCAACAAGTAAACACTGAGAAAGCGGCTTGTCAATCAGGAGTAGATGGGCAGTATTCTATGTGTATGACTCAAGCAGAACAAAATTATAACGAATGTTTTCAAGCAACAATAACCCCAGGGGGCGGAGGTCAATCGGGGCAATTTATTTGCAATGCGAATCGCCAAATGGAAGAAAGTTCCTGTGATAGTCAGAAGGATTATGAAAGTCAGGCTTGTGATAATCAAGCCCTTGATTCAGAACAGTATTGCACAAACGATTATGAAAATTGCCTCTTTTTATGTAGTAATCCACAATAAGTAAAATTCTCTTGTAATCCTTCAGATCTGAAGGATTACAAGAGAATTTTATATTTTGTCCTTAAAAACTTGCGATTAAAGATTAAATTTACTTTAATTGCGTAAATAAACAATTATAAAGACTTAATTTGATTTATAACCTCATTTTCTCTTTTAGGCGGCAATTTTCCAACCCAAAAGTTAATTACTTTCCCAGTATTATCAGTTAAAATTAAAGTTGGAGTGCCGCTAACTCCTTTGATAGGTAAAGGTTCTTGTCTAATCTCAGAGACAGATACTCCTAGCTTGTTTAGGTATTGGTGAGATTCACTTATATCTTGTGGTAAAATCGCAATTACTTGAACTGTTCCTTGATTTTGTAATTCTTCAGTTAAACGCTTATAAAATGGTCCGCTTTCCGAGCAAAAGTGACAATTTGTTGACAAAATCAATAAAAGCGTTATTTCTCTCTTTGTCCAATCAATTGGTAATGAAATTATTTCATCTTTTTTTATTCTATTATTAAAAGTTTGAGATTTGGGAGAATTAGAAAAAAAATATCGTTCAACTAAAACTACCCCAAGCAACAACGCAATCACAATAATTGCAATGTTGGCAGTAAATTCAATTTTCTTTGAAAAATCTTTCATAAAATTTCCAGACTTTGAAATTCTTTGTTAAGAGTCTATTTTTCATATTGAAGAGTGTCAAACAAAAACCTTTTGGCTTTTAATTTTTTGTCTTCGGCATCTAACAAATTTTCAAAGGAAAACGCCAGTAGTGTTATAGAAACATTATGGGCTTTTTCACGTCAAAATACGTTTAGAAAATATAACGCAGTGAAAGTTGAATACTGTGAGGTAAATATATATCCGATTCGTCGGTAATCGTCACTTCGGCGCTGACCGACGGGACGAGCTTAAAGTCGGCTTGAGTCGTTTGATTTAACGCCACTTCAACATTCTCTCGTACCACAACGCCGAAACCCGGTTGAGTCGCCGTTACTTTATAACGACCGAGCGGCAAAAAGGTAGAAACATACGAGCCGTCCTCGTTCGTCGTCAAACTGCGTTTCAAACCAGTTTCGGTATTGACGATTTCAACCAAAGATCCGACGACGATTGCGGAGTTAACGTCAACAATCGTTCCTTTTAATGTTCCGGTAACGGTTTGCGCTTCTGCAAAAGTGCTTAAATATAAACTACAAGCTAAAGCGATAAGCATCGTGAACATTATCTGCCTAAAACTATTTTTCATTGTTCTATTTTCCTCGTGTCAAAATTTAAGAAATAAAATTGCAAGCTATAAGAAAAATTTAGATTTTTGGAAAAGTGTTCAAATTTTCGTTATTGATTGCCAAACACAGCGATTTGAGAAATTGTTGCGTTTGAAGAGCTAACGGGTTTTTCGAGAAAATTTGAAACTGCTTGAATGATTGTTATTCCAATATAATTATTTATAAAGCAAAAACTGTGCGCGACGTTTCGAGAATGTTAATAAATCATTCTGCCACGCTTTTTCGATTTCTTCCGGAGCGTCGCCGCGCTTTATTTTTTCAAAAATTTCGCTGTTGACCAGAAGACGGTTATATTTTTCGGTCTGCCAATCGTTCGGAAAAAGTTTGCGGAGCGCGATGGCAATTTCAATGCCGGTTCTGACCGGTTTAAAGCTTCCGCGATTGGTAATAATGATGTTAACGCCTCCGACTTCCTGGTCTTTGAAAACCGAGGCGTTGGGCTTAAACCGAACAGGGACAAAACGCACACCGCTCAAATTTCTGCTATTCAAATACCCGGCGAGTTTTTGCCCTTCGAGCCATGGCGCGCCGACGATTTCAAACGGGGTATCGGTTCCGCGTCCGACTGATACGTTAGTCGTCTCAAGCAGACCAATTCCCGGGTAAAGCGTCGCTTCGGTCAGGCTTCGCATATTCGGTGAGGGGTTCGTCCAAATTTGGGAAGTTTCATCAAACCACATTCGGCGCTGCCAATTTTCCATTTTTATCACGCGCAAATCAGCGTTGATTTTCTTTTCGATGTTAAACATCTGCGCGATTTCGCCAATCGTCATCGCGTGCCGAACGGGTAAGTTGTGTGTGGCGACAAAAGAATATTTATCAGTGTCGGCAATCGCGCCCTCCGTGTCCACGCCGTTGATCGGGTTTGTGCGGTCTAAAACAAAAACGGGCTTTCCCGCTTTTGCCGCTTCTTCCATCACGTTTTGCAGAGTCGAAATATACGTGTAAAAACGCGCGCCGATATCCTGAATATCAAAAACAATTGCGTCTAAATTTTTCAGATGCTCGGGTTTCGGGCGGCGCGTTTCGCCGTAGAGCGAATAAATCGGCAAACCGGTTTTCTCGTCGGTCGAATCGACGATTTTTTCCTGGTCAAGCTGCCCGCGAATGCCGTGTTCGGGCGAAAAAAGCGCGACGAGTTTGACGTTTGCGGCGTTTTTCAAAACATCAATCGTCTGTGTTCCGGCAAGATTTCTGCCCGTGTGATTTGTAACAAGCCCGATTCGCAAATTTTCAAATTGTTTAAATTTGTCGCGTTCCAAAACGTCGATTCCGTTCAAAACAGTTTGGTTCGCTGTTCGTTGCTCGTTGCTTGCCGCAGCGGTTCTTTTCGCGCTTTCGGCTTGCTCCTTAAATTTCGGAAGCTGCGCGGCGACTTGCGACGAATAAATATCTTCCGCTAAACGAAACATTTCAATCGGCGTATCTTCGACTGCCGACGCCACAACGGTTGCAACTTTTGCGCGCAATGGAGTTACGTCGCCTTTGCCGTCCGGGTGAACGCGGTTTGAAAGAAAAACGACAAATGTCTGCGTTACGCGATCAATCCAGACGCTCGTTCCCGTAAAACCAGTATGTCCGAAAGACCCCAACGGAAAAAGCTCACCGCGATTCGACGAAAATCCGGTGTTCATATCCCAGCCAAGCCCGCGCGTCGCGCCGTCTTCCGAGACGACAATCGGCGCTGTCATTCGCGCAATCGTTTGCGCCGACAAAACGCGCTTGCCGTTCAAAATTCCGGCGTTCAAAAGCATTTGGCAATAACGCGCCAAATCGTCGCCGGTCGAAAAAAGTCCGGCGTGTCCGGCGATTCCGCCCATTCGATAAGCGGTCGGATCGTGAACTTGCCCGCTCAACATAGTATTTCCATTGAGGTTGCTTCCGCTGAAATTCGCACCAAGATAGCTTTGTTGTCCCTTAACGTTTTCAGTCGGAGCAACTCTTCCTTTTTTGTTAAATAAACCTGAATTCGTCACTCCTGAAAGTGCGACAAAACTCGAATCCGTCGCCGTTAATTGGTTAAAGATGTTTTCTTTGGCAAAATCCGCAACAGACTTTCCGCTGATTCTCAGGATTATCTCGCCCAGCACAATAAAGCCGATGTCCGAATAAACAAACTTTGTGCCGCTCGGCTGACGCAGAGGTTCTACGGCAAGCTCTTTCAGCATCGAGTCGTTGCCTTCCCACTTTTTGCGTAAATCGAAATCGGGCTGATAACCTGAAACGTGCGTGAGAAGCTGCTGAATCGTAACTCGTTTAGCGTCTTCGTCCTGAATTTCGGGAATGAATTTGCCGATTGTGTCATTTAGGCGAAGTTGTCCGCGCTCGACCAGAATCATCACGCTAGTCGCCGTCGCAATCGGTTTCGTCAAACTCGCCGCGTCGAAAATCGTGTCAACCGTCATCTTCTCAACTGCCGGAACCAAAGCGCGATTACCAAACGCCTTTCGATAAACGATTTTCCCCTTTCGTCCGACCAGCACTACCGCACCCGGAAGTTTTTTGTCGGCAATGTCTTTTTCAACCAAAGCATCAATCTGTTTGAGCTTTTCGGCGGACATTCCGACTGTATTCGGTGCGGCAGCAGGCAAACTCTGAGCAGTAAGCAGCGAGCAGTGAGCAATAAGCAGTAAAAAAACCGCACTGCAAATAAATATTTTTAAATGGCTGTAAATTTCTAAACACTGACGCGCAGCATTAAAATTTGAATCCTGAATCTTGAATCTTGAATCTTGATTTTTAAACTTCATTTGCTTACTCTCAAATCCTTTTCTCGTTCCTTAAAACTTTCTTTACAAAATCGAATAAACTCTTTACCAATAGGCGACAAGTATCCGCCTCGCAGTCGGGCTAAACCCAAGTCCCATTTAATTTCCGCGCCTTCGATCATCCACGAAACGAGGCGTTTTTCACGTATCTCCGGCGCCACGTTTTTTGCGCCGGCGATGCCAACGCCCATCTGGTTCTCGACCATTTTATTGATCGCTTCCTGCCGCGACAGTTCCATCACGACATTTGGTCTGACATTTGCCGTCGAGAAAAAATCGTCAATCATCCGGCGCGTGTTGCCGCCTTTTTCGCCCAAAATCAGGTGTTCGCCGGCGAGCGTCGCCGCACTGATAAATTTTTCGGCGGCAAGCGCGTGTTTCGGATGAGCGATGGCAACGATTTCATCAGTAAAAAGTAAATCGGTCTGAATATTAGAATTTTCAACCGGCAGAGAAACAAAAGCGATATCAATCTCGCCGTGCATAATTTTTTCAGCCAGCGCGTGACTTGTGCCGGAGTTGACCGTAATTTCAGCGGACGGAAATTTTCCTTTTAGTTTTTCCAGAATCTGCGGCAATTGCGCCGTCGCAAACATCGCCGACGCGGAACCGATTCGAAGGCGACCGTGTTCCGCGCCCGCTAGTTCAGCAATTTCGGCAAGCGCCGAGTCGTGTTCGCGCAAAATCCGGCGCGCTCTCTGCAGAAGATATTCACCTGCTTCGGTAATGATTACGCGGCGCGGCGTGCGCGTAAAAAGAGTCAATCCGACTTCATCTTCAAGCTGGCGAATCTGCATCGAAATCGCCGCCTGCGTAATATTTACCTGCCGCGCGCCGGCGGTAAAAGTTTTAGCCTCGGCAATTGCCAGAAATGCTTTTAACTGTCTTATTTCCATAATTTTTATGGTGAGTAATGCGTGATATATGGTGAATTTCTATTTTCGATTCATCATTCAAGACTTATCACCTACGGTTATTGTTTAGATAAAATAATTTAGTTTTGATTATAAGACAAGTATCGTTAGAATATACCAAAATTTGGTTTTTCGTCTACAAAAAAATTTAATGGCTTCGGCTGACTCGATTAAATCTAAAACAAAAATCACAAGTAAATCTTATAATTTATATTTAGGTGTTGACGGCGGCGGCACAAAAACTCACGTTGTTTTGATTGATGACGAAGAAAACGTGATCGGTGAAGGTTTTGCGGGCGCGTCAAATCCTTTGCGCACGGGTATCGAAACGGCAGTCGCCAACATTTTGAAAGCGGTTGAAGTTGCTCAGAACGGAACGATTAATCGCGGCGAAATAGTTTCGGCGATGCTCGGTTTAGCCGGTGTTCGGCGGGCTGACGTCCGGCAGAGAGTTCGCGAACGCATCGCTCAAAGGCTTGGAATAAAATCGATAGAAATTGTCACTGATGCTGAAATTGCGTTTTACGGCACGACTTTAGGAAAAGCCGGAGTAGTTATTATCGCCGGAACCGGCTCGGTTTGTTATGGAAAAAATGAACAGGGTGAAGTGGCGATTGCCGGTGGTTGGGGACCTTTGGCGGGTGACGAAGGCGGCGGGATCAGCATTGCCCGGCGCGGACTCCAGGCAATCGCCAAGGCTTCGGACGGACGCGGCAGACCGACGAAATTAAGCGCGGCAGGAACAAATTATTTTCGCACTTCCAGAACCGAAAATTTATTGACAGCGATTTACGCTCCGCAAATGGACAATGCGAAAATCGCCGGTTTTGCTCGTTTCGTAGTGGAAACCGCGCAAGCCGGTGACATTGTGGCAATTGATATTTTAAGTGAAGCCGGACTTGAACTCGGACTTGCCGCTAATGCCGTGCTCAAAAAGTTAAAATTAAACCGGAAAAAAATTCCAATCGGCTATGTCGGAAGCATTTTTCAAGCAGGACCTTTAATAACCGACGCGCTGCTCGAAATTGTTCACCAAAGCGCGCCAAAAGCATATATTACGGAGCCGATTCTGCAGCCTGGAAATGCCGCCGCGCAACTCGCTTTTTTAATGTCTAAAAAACGCGGGAAATAATAAACAAAACAATTTTTGAGCAGTTAAAAATTATAGACATGCCAATTCATTTATTTGTCTCGGCGCAGTATAAAATCAGCAATTTCACGCAAGAGAATTGTTTCCCTCTCAATTTTTTCTAAATCTTTACACGCCGCCGTGTGAACTTTTTCCGCCAACCTTTTTGTTTCTTCCAAACCGTAAAATGCCGGATAAGTTGCCTTCTCCGCTTGTCTGTCTTTGCCCGCCGTTTTACCTAAAACTTCGGTGGTTTGCGTTACATCCAGCAAGTCATCGGTAACTTGAAAAAGTAAACCGAGATGCGCGGCATAATTTGCGATTGCTTTTGATTCATTTTCGTTCGCAGCCGCAATG
>JACCRD010000059.1 GCA_013813755.1 Acidobacteriota bacterium
CACTTCAACCTCTTCGTCCGCAACGGGGCGATGCTCAACTCCGTGCGGTACAATCACAAACTCGCCTTCATTTAATTCGACGGTTTTATCACGAAATTCGATGCGAAAACTTCCGCGCACCGCCATAAACATTTCGTCTTCCCGTTCGTGACGATGCCAAGGAAACTCGCCTTGAAATTTGACGAGTTTGACTTCCTGCCCGTTGAGTTCGCCAACCACTTTCGGTCGCCAATGCTCACCAATCAAAGCGAATTTTTCGGTTAGATTAACTTTTTCCATTTAATGTTTGTCTAACGAATTTAATTTCGCCGTTCCAGAATTTGTTTAATTCGTTCCACCATTTTAATGAATCAGGTTTTAGGTATTTAACAAATTTCTCTGCCTCATCTCTTAAATTATTCTGCAATGCTTCAAGCAATCCGATTGTTGCGGCTTCCTTCACATAATGCTCGCCGTCAAGATGCAGGTTTTCGATGATTTCAAAAACATTTTCAAATTCTGTCGTTTGATTAATGCTTATCCAAATCAATCAAGTGTCGAGCAAATTTACCTAAAGCGATGTAACGCAAATAATTTTCTTCATCGCTGTATTCGTGTTGATGCTCTCGCCAGTCATCTGCGAAAGACGGACACGATTCAACAAGCATCGGCAACATTTGCTCTTTCGTTATCATTTCACGCAAAAACCTCAATCACCTTTTGCACCGCGTCCGCCAAAACGTCAACTTCCTCGCGCGTGTTGTAAAAAGCGAACGAAGCGCGAGCCGTCGCCGGAACGTCGAAAAACTGCATCACGGGCTGGGCGCAGTGATGTCCGGCGCGAATCGCAATGCCCGATTGGTCGAGAATCGTGCCGATGTCGTGCGGGTGAACATTCTCGATGGTGAACGACAATACGCTCGCTTTTTCCCGCGCTGTGCCGACGATGCGAACGCCTTCGATTGCCGATAACTTTTCCGTCGCGTATTCCAAAAGCTCGTGTTCATAACGCGCCGCCGCCGCAAAATCAATCGAGTTCAGATAATCAATCGCCGCGCCGAGTCCGATGTTCGCGGCAATCGCGGGCGTTCCGGCTTCAAACTTTTCCGGTATCGGCGCAAACGTCGTTTTCTCAAAACTCACCGTGCGAATCATTCCGCCGCCCGTTTGATACGGCGGCATTTTATCCAGCCATTCGCGTTTCCCGTAAAGCACGCCGCTGCCCGTCGGCGCGAACATTTTATGACCGGAAAACGTGAAAAAGTCCGCGTCCAAATCCTGCACGTCAACCGGAAAATGCGGAACGCTCTGTGCGCCGTCAACGAAAAACGGCACGCCGAATTTATGCGCCGTCTGAATCATTTCCTTAATCGGATTAACCGTTCCGAGCGAATTGGAAACGTGCGAAACAGCGACGATTTTCGTTCGTTCGTTCAGCAGATTTTCGTATTCTTCAATCACGAGTTCCCCGCGTTCGTTCATCGGAATAACTTTCAGTTTCGCGCCTTTTTCTTCCGCCAGCATTTGCCAGGGAATAATGTTGGCGTGATGCTCCATTTGGCTGACGATAATTTCGTCGCCTTCGTTGACGAATTTGCGCCCGTAAGAACTAGCCACGAGATTCACGCCTTCGGTGCAGCCGCGCACGAAGATACATTCCTTTGATTCTCTAGCGTTAATAAATCTTTTCACCTTTTCGCGCGCTGCTTCATAAGCCGTCGTCGCGTGTTGTGAAAGATAATGCACGCCGCGATGAATGTTCGAGTGTTCTTCCCTGAGATATTTCGCACCGCGGTCAATCACCGTTTGCGGCACTTGCGATGAAGCCGCATTATCCAAATAACGAAGCGGCTTGCCGTTCACCGTTTGCGACAGAACGGGAAAATCAGCACGAATTTTTTCAACGTCCCAACTGATCATTTCTTTTACTGCTTTCATATAATTTCTCTATTACGATCAAGAGGTGATTTAACCATTAAAACCTTTTATTTGTGATCAAAGGTTCGATTGCTCTCAATTGCTGCATAATTTCACCACTCTAAATTCTCATCTAAACGATTCAAAAACTGCTTTGTGAAACAGGCGTTTATCTTGTTCCGGTCGCAACCACTTCATCGGTAATTTCGATGTCCTGAACAAGCGGCGCTTTGCTTTCTTCTCGTTCGATAAACTCGCGTAAAGCAGTTTCAATAACGGTTGCGCGCCTTTGTTTTTCTCCGGCGATGATGTCGATTTTTGCTAAAATATCTTCTGATATAATTATGTTTGTTCTTACTCTCATAGTTTTTTTACATTCCTAAATTTACGTCGAGACGGTTGAGAACCGCTTCGTCGAGTTCGATTTTGATTGATTCAAGTTCTATTTTGTTAATAATTTCTTCGGCGAAACCGTAAGTCAAAAGGTTTCGCGCGAGTTTCTCGCTCAGACCGCGGCTGAGCAAATAAAATAATTCTTCTTCCTCCAATTGTCCAACAGTCGCGCCGTGGGCGCATTTTACGTCGTCGTTAAAAATCTCGAGCTGCGGTTTGGTGTCAACACGCGCGTCGTCTGATAAAAGCAGATTTTTATTCGATTGCTGCGCGTCCGTTCCACTGGCATTTTCGCGGACAAAAACTTTTCCGTTAAAAACGCCGCGCGATTTATCGTTTAAGACGCCTTTATATTTTTGATGCGAAAGACAGTTCGGAAGTTTATGGTCAATTACCGAATGCGTATCGTGATGCTGCGCGCTGCTGAGCATATAAAGCCCGTCAACAAAACATTCACCGCCTTCAGCATTAAATTTGACGTTGATATCGTGCCGCGAAATCGCGCTGCCCAAATTTATATTGGTTGTATCATAAACGCTTCCGCGACTAATCTGCGCAGCAGTTGTGCCAATGTGAAATGCTTCGTGGCTTTCACGCTGAACACGAAAATGTTTTAATTTCGCTTCGTCCGCCAACATAATTTCGACTACCGCATTGGTCAAATATTTTGTTTCATTCGTTCGCGCGTAGCTTTCAATAATCTTTGCCTCGCTAAAATTTTCGGCGACAACCAAAATGCGCGGAAAACTTGCTTTACTGCCGGTTGAAACATACAAAAGATGAATCGGCGTTTCAATTTTCACCTCTTTCGGAATAAAAAGAAATGCGCCTTCACCGATAAAAGCTGTATTTAAAGCGGTAAAACCGTTGAAATCGTAGTTGACCGATTTGGCTAAATTCGATTTAATAAGCTCTGCCAGCTTTTCGTCCTTAAACGCTTCTTCAAAAGTTTTGACAAATACATTTTCAGGCAAAGCAGAAACGTCTGAACATTCTAAATTTAATTTGCCGTCGACAAATACGAGCTGGCTCTGCGCCGATTCGTTATAAGTAAATTTTTTCAAGTCGGGAGTGTTGATCGTTCCCGATTCAAACTCAAAATTTTCCTTCCCGACCGCTGCGACGTTTGTGTATTTCCAGTCTTCATTTTTAGTGGTTGGAAAACCATTTTCCGCAAAATATACAAAAGCGTTTTCACGCAGATTTTTCAACCAACTCGGTTGATTTGCTACTTCCAAACTTCTGCGAAATTCCGCACTATAAATTGTTTCTTTTACCACTTGTAAATTCATTTTATAAAATTTTCGGCATCCCTAAATCTTTGCAAATCTTTTTTGCCAACTCGTCGCTAATTTCATTGTGGCGCGGAACTGCTGTTCGTTTATTCTGTGATGAATTATGCCACTAAGAATGGCGCGCCTTCTCTGACTAATTCACAGTTATGCCGCGTTAAATAACGAATTAAATCGCGCCGTTTCATATCGCAATCGGCATCTCGCAATAATTTTCTTCAGCAAAAGCGAGCGTGTCCTGTCGATTGAACTCCAAAGCCTCTTGTAAAGTTATATTGACCGTTTCGAGCAATTCTTCACGGGTTGCTTCTTGACAATTGATGCCTAGAATCTCTTTAATCCACCCAATCCACCAATCGCCATCTTGTTTTACAATTGCCGTGTAAGTCTGATTCATATTTCCACCTCAAATTATTTGCCCGCCGCTTTCACCCAGTCGTAACCTTTTTCTTCGAGTTCGAGCGCGAGTTCCTTGCCGCCTTGTTTGACGATTTTTCCGTCTGCCAAAACGTGTACAAAATCCGGCTCGATATAATTTAGAAGCCTTTGATAATGTGTCACCAGAATTATCGCTTTGTCCGCGCTTCGCAATTTATTCACGCCTTCGGCAACAATTCGCAGAGCGTCAATGTCCAGCCCCGAATCGGTTTCGTCTAAAACCGCGAGCTTTGGCTGTAAAACCGCCATCTGCAAAATTTCGTTACGCTTTTTCTCGCCGCCCGAAAAGCCTTCATTGACCGAACGCTTGAAAAACGACGGATCCATTTCGACGATTTTCGCACGCTCTTTGAGCAAATCGTTAAACTCTAAAGGGTCGAGTTCTTCTTCGCCAAGATGTTTCATTTTCTCGTTATAGGCAAGGCGCAAAAACTGCGAATTCGACACGCCCGGAATCTCGACCGGATATTGGAACGCGAGAAAAACACCGGCGCGGGCGCGTTCATCCGGATCTAATTCAAATAAATCCTGACCTTCGTAGATAACTTCGCCGCTGATCACTTCGTAAGTCGGATGTCCGGCGAGAACTTTCGCAAGTGTTGATTTTCCCGAACCGTTCGGTCCCATAATCGCGTGAACTTCGCCTCGATCAATGTTCATCGTCAAACCTTTCAAAATCTCTCTGCCTTCGATACCGGCGTGTAAATCTTTTATTTCTAGTAACATTTTATAAAATTTCCTCAAATATAAATTTCGCCTTTCATATAAAGCGTTGCGTTGCCGCCGATCTTTACGCGGTCATTTTTTAATTCACAAAATAATTCGCCACCGCGCGCTGAAATTTGCCGTGCAAAAAGCTTTTTCTTGCCGAGTTTTTCTGCCCAGTATGGAATTAGAGTGCAATGCGCCGAACCGGTTACCGGGTCTTCAAATACGCCGACTTCGGGCGCGAAAAACCTTGAAACAAAATCGCAGTCTGTGCCTCTTGCCGTCACGATGACGGCATGCGCGTCAATTTCCAAAAGCTCTGCAAAGTTCGGATTTATCTGGCGGATTTCGTCTTCGGATTCATACACCATCAGATAATCACGCGATTTCAAAACTTCAATCGGCGTTTTTCCAATCGCTTTGATTAAATTACCGGGAATCTCGCAGCTTTCAGCTTCGCGCACAGGAAAATCCAGAACCAGCAAATTATTATTTTTCTCGACTTCCAAAAGTCCGCTTTTCGTTTGAAATTTCAAAACATTTGTGGTTTCTCCGAGCAATTCAAACAAAACGAAAGCCGAGGCGAGCGTCGCGTGTCCGCATAAATCAATTTCAAAAGTCGGCGTAAACCAGCGAAGTTCGTAACGGTCATCTTTTTTTACAAAAAAAGCCGTTTCGGAAAGGTTATTTTCCGCCGCGATTTTCTGCATTAACTCATTCGGTAGCCATTCAGATAAAGGACAAATCGCTGCTGGATTTCCGCTCATCAATTTGTTCGTAAAGGCATCTACCTGGTAAATCGAAAGGTTCATAAAATTGTCGGAAATCTATGCCTCTTGGTTGCTTGCCTTGCTCCAATTAAACCAGCCGCGCAAATGCACTACGAAAAAAATTGAACTGCCGATCATAATGGCGTAGCTGCCAATTAAGACGCCGACAATAATCCAACTCAGACTCGCCAACATAAAGATAAGAAAGCCCTTTTTGTTTTTATTACTTAATAAATAAACGCCCGTTAAACCGCAGATGGTTGCCAGCCAATTAATTCCGTAAAATTGCATTTCTTATTCTTTCACCGCCGCAATCGCCTGTATTTCAATCTTCGTGTCGAAATGCAAAGTATTAACCGGAACAATCGCCCGCGCCGGTTTGTGTTCGCCAAAAAACGAAGCGTAAACTTCGTTAACCTTATCCCAAAGCCCCATCTCGGACACGTAAATCGTCATCTGCAAAACGTGTCTCAAATCGCTGTTCGCCGCCAGCAAAATCTGCTCGATATTCCGCAAAGCAAGTTCGGTCTGCGCTTCAATCGAACCCGTTTCAACTTCACCCGTTTCGACATTGCGCGGCAATTGTCCCGACACAAAAATCAAGCCGTTGTGCACAACGGCTGACGAATAATGACCTTTTGGCGGTGGAGCGTTTTTAAGTTGTATTTTTTCCACTTTTCCTTCCTATCGTTATAATTGCGACAACGGCGATAATTGACCAGACGGCGTTCAAAAAACTCGGCGGATACGCGCCGTGATAAAGCGTATTGGTGACCAGACAAAGACCGGCAACCACGTTCATCATCTGGTATCTAATCGAATCGCCTTCGAGCTTTTTGAAAGAAACAAGTACATAAGCCGTTAATAATAAAAATGTGCCAATCCAGCCGATGATTTCGACTAACAACGCATATCTCATTAGCCGACGCTGCCTTCAAGTTTCAACCCAAGAAGTTTCTGCGCTTCAACGGCATATTCCATCGGTAATTCCTTGAAAACTTCTTTGCAGAAGCCGTTAATAATCAACGAAACCGAATCTTCTTGCGAGATACCGCGCTGCTGCAAATAAAAAAGCTGGTCTTCGCTGATTTTGGAAGTCGTCGCTTCGTGTTCGACGCGCGCCGTCGCGTTCATTACTTCGATATACGGAAAAGTATTCGCTTCGCTTGTGTCGCCAATCAGCATCGAATCACACTGCGTATAATTTCTCGCGCCTGCCGCTTTCGGCATAATCTTCACCAGTCCGCGATACGAATTATTTGATTTTCCCGCCGAAATTCCTTTCGAGATAATCGTCGAGCGCGTATTTTTGCCGAGATGAATCATTTTTGTTCCGGTGTCGGCAACCTGCGCGTTATTGGTCAGCGCGACCGAATAAAATTCGCCGATTGAATCGTCACCCTGCAAAATCACCGACGGATATTTCCACGTAATCGCCGAGCCGGTTTCTACCTGCGTCCAGGAAATTTTCGATTTTTTACCGCGACACGCGCCGCGCTTGGTCACAAAATTGTAAATTCCGCCTTTGCCCGTTTCATCCCCGGCATACCAATTCTGCACGGTCGAATATTTAATTTCGGCATTATCCAAGGTGATGAGTTCGACCACCGCCGCGTGAAGCTGATTCGTATCAAATTGCGGAGCGGTACATCCTTCATTATATGCGACATAACCGCCTTCTTCGGCAACAATTAGAGTGCGTTCAAACTGTCCCGAATCTTGCGTGTTAATGCGAAAATACGTCGAAAGCTCCATTGGACAGCGCACGCCTTTCGGAATGAAAACGAACGAGCCGTCCGAGAAAACCGCCGAATTTAAAGCCGCGTAATAATTATCCGAAGTCGGCACGACCGAGCCGAGATATTTTTTAATAAGTTCAGGATAGTCCGCAACCGCTTCGGTGAACGAACAAAAAATTACGCCTGCTTCAAGCAGCTTTTTCTTATACGTCGTCGCCACCGAAACCGAATCGAACACTGCGTCAACCGCGACGTTTGCCAGCATTTTCTGTTCGGTAATCGGAATGCCTAGCTTCTCAAAAGTTCTAATCAATTCCGGGTCAACTTCATCCATACTCGCCTTTTTCACTTTCTGTTTCGGCGCGGAATAATAACTGATGTTTTGAAAATCAATGTTCGGATAATGAAAGTTCGCCCAGTTGTCGGGCTGTTTCATCGTCAGCCAATGGCGATACGCTTTCAGACGAAATTGGAGCATCCAATCCGGCTCATTTTTCTTGCGCGAAATCAGGCGAACGGTGTCTTCCGAGAGACCTTTCGCAATCGTTTCCGTTTCGATGTCGGTGGTAAAACCGTATTTATATTCTCTGTTTGCTAATAATTCGACAGCCGTACTCATAATATTTTTATAAAAATGCTTAACTTCCTAAAATCTCTTGAGCGACTTTTTTCTCAAGCCGCTGAATTTGCTGAAAAGTCTGTGTAACTTTGCGCTCTTCGCCGACAAGCTGCGACAGCGTGATGTTCGATAAAGCCTCATCGACAATTTTATGAAGCCCGACAATCACCGGTCGGATGCCGCAATCGCCTTTGTGAACGCAAACTTCTAAAATGCCCGTATAGCTTTCGCAATGCGTATTGATTTCATCGCCGTCTAAAATCTTGATAACTTCGTTCAAATAAATCTTGCTCGCCGGACGCGCCAGCGTGTAGCCGCCTTTTGTGCCGCGTGTTGACTGTACGAAGCCGGCTTTACTAAGGAGCCACATCAATTTTCCGGCGTTTGCCTGCGAAACTCCTTCGCGTTCGGCAATCTGCGGCAGCGTCAATGATTCATCCGCAGCGAGCGTTGCAAGCTGCACCAAACATCTGAGTCCGTATTCTTCCTGCGCCGATATTTTCATCGTCTTTTACCTTAAATCGAAAAATTTTAATTTAATGTAACATCTAGAATCTCAAATCTATACTTTTATGTCAAGATTCATTAAAACATCTTTTCAAAAGAGATAGCCGTTTATTTATAAATTTATCGCGGGATAATCGGATGCCGGCGGATTGCCGGACATTTACTTAATCTTTTGTTCATATGGTAAACTTCTCGGATACTTCCGAAAGCGTGGCGACAACTGGCGCGTTATTATAATTTTAAAATTACTGGAGAAATTTATCTGATGGAACCGAATTTACAAAAAGAATCGATTAATCACGGACGAAAAAATACAAATTACGAATTAAGCAATTATGGAATCACCGCGCCTAATGCGGTTTATTGGAATTTGAGCGTGGAAGAGCTTTACGACGAAGTTGAAAAACGCGGCGAAGGTGTTGCTAAACAAGGCGAGCCGATGCTGGTTGACACAGGCGAAAATAC
>JACCRD010000064.1 GCA_013813755.1 Acidobacteriota bacterium
TTTGAAAGGACCGGCGGGCGAAATCAGGGGCGCGGCGCTCGTTTGTCATCCGCATCCTTTGGGCGGCGGAACGATGCACAACAAAGTTGTTTACAGAGCTGCTGCTGGTTTGCTCGAAGCCGGTTTAGTAACGCTGCGCTTTAATTTTCGCGGAGTTGGCAGCTCGACCGGCGAACACGACGACGGCAGAGGCGAGATGCGGGACGTTAAGGATGCGCTTCAATATTTAACCGAAAATTATCCGGATCAGCCGATAACTTTAGCCGGATTTTCATTCGGTTCGCGCGTCGGCACTGAAATTGCGCTCGACGACGAAAGAATTACGCGCCTCATCAGCCTCGGAACGCCGGTTGATAAATACGATTTTTCCTTTTTGAAAGATTGCCGCAAACCAATTTTGTTTGTTCACGGCGACACAGATGAATTCGGTTCACTTAAAAGCTTAAATTCTCTGGTCGCGCAGGTTGCTGAAAACACCGATACAAAGTTAATAGTTTTTGAAAACTGCGGACATTTTTTTGATAAACATTTAGAAGAGTTAAAAAATACTGTGCGCGAATGGACTTTAGAAAGAATTAAGAAAGATGAAGAAGATGGACAAAGAAAAAGAGGCTAAAGAGGTTACTGCAACCGCGACTGAAACATTTGAAAACAAGCACGAAGTTGCAATTCGGATAACAATGATGCCGCGCGACACGAACGCGCACGGCACGGTTTTCGGCGGAATTATCCTGAGCTATATCGACGTGGCAGGCGGCGTCGAAGCCGTTCGGCACACCGGACACGACCGTTTTGTGACGGTGGCGATGAAGGAAATTATTTTTCTCGAGCCGGTTTTTGTCGGCGATCTGGTCAGCTTTTACGCCGAGACCGTCAAAGTCGGCAATTCGTCCACTACGATTCGTGTCGTTGTCGAAGCGCAGCGCGTCGGAAGTCACGGTCAGAGCATTCGCGTGACACAAGCTGAAGTCGTCTATGTTGCCATCAATCAATACCGTGAAAAAGTGAAAATCAGCAAATAAATTCAAATTGTTGCGAACGGAATGCGAACTTCAGTTCGCCGCGCCAGAAAAAATATTTTCCGGCTAAATTTAACCGCACTAAAAATAACTTTAAATCTAAACCTTGCCTTTCGGTTCGTTTTTCAATCTAATATTCTTAAATGAATTCGCTGAACACGGCATCGCTGATCAATCTTTTAGGCTTTACGGTGGGAGTCGCACTCTACGCGCTTCTGCTGGTGATGGTTGTGCGCCATCGCAAAAGCAAATATAAATTTTCCTTGGATTTGCTTCTTCTTTTAACCGCCGTTTTAGGTTTGCTCTGGAACATCGGCGAACTGAGCGTTTTTATCTGGAAGGATTTTGGCGCGGGACAAGTTACGCCCTTTTTGCTGGCGATTTCTTATTCGGCGCTCGGATTTCTGCCTTCACTGGTCGTTCATTCAGCCTGGAAAAATTCCGAAAACGAAAACTTTAGCGCTCGACTGTTGACTTTCGCGGCTTATGGTTTAAGCGGTTTAGCCGCTTTGCTTCATTTTCACACAGCCATTTTTGAAAATTTCGCGCCGTCCGGTTTGGCGCTGCAGATTTTAACTTTCGGCTCGCCGGCGCTGGTCGTCGGACTTTTAACTTTGAATTTTAAGGAAACGCTGAAAAATAAAATTGTCTGGATTGCGGGACTTTTGATTTTTGCGGTTTCGGCGCTTCATTTGAGTTCAAAGACGGAAGAATCTTCGTGGTTAGTCGAACTCGTCGCGCATCAATCTTCTCTGCCGCTTGCCCTCGCCATTTTGCTCCAGGATTATCGTTTCGCTTTCGCCGATCTTTTTCTCAAACGAGCTTTGTCTTTGCTCTTACTAACTTTAACAGCTTTTAGTTTGTATGTTTTTGCCGCTGTGCCGCTGATCGCTCTGCACGAAACGCACGACAAAAACGATGCCCAAGCCGCGAGCGTTTTATTGACGTTATGGGTTGCCACCGCGCTTGTCTACCCGAGCCTCCATCGCTTTGCCGTCTGGTTCGTCGATAAAATTATTTTGCGCCGCGCTGATTATGAAACGCTTCGGATTGAAATTTTAGATGCGATCGAAAAGCAAAATACGGCGGAAACGATTTTGGACGAAACTTGTCGAAAATTGGCTGTCGCACTGACAGCGAAATCTGACTGGACTGAAATTTCTCAAAATAAAACACATTTGCCTGTCGTAAATTACAGTCTGCGCGAAGCTGAAATTTTCGCTCCAACCAGCGAAGCGCCTTTTTACGCCATTAATTTGAAAGATTTTTCCGGCGGTCGGCGCCTTCTTTCCGGCGAAATTGAAATGCTCGAAGCAATTGCCTTTTTGACCGCCAGACGCATCGATGCGGCGCGCGTGACAAATGAGCGTTACAGCCGGGAAATCCGTGAACGGGAATTTTCAAAACTTGCCGCCGAAGCCGAACTGCGCACGCTTCGAGCGCAAATAAATCCGCATTTTCTTTTTAACGCCTTGACGACAATTGGGTATTTAATCAACTCCGCGCCCGAAAAAGCTTTTGCAACTTTAATGAAATTAACCGCGCTTCTGCGCCGCGTCTTAAAATCCGGCGGCGAGTTTTCCACGCTCGGCGAAGAAATTGAATTGATCAAATCTTATCTGGAAATCGAACAAGCGCGTTTTGAAGAGCGTCTCGAAGTAGAAATCGAAGTGGCGAAGGGTTTGGAAAAAATTCGCGTTCCGGCTTTTATTTTACAGCCGCTGGTTGAAAACGCCGTCAAACACGGCATCTCGATGGCAAAAAGCGGCGGACTGGTAAAAATTTCCGCGTGTTTGGAAACGGAACAGGAAAATATTTTTCTTAAAATGAGCGTTTTCGACAGTGGTGAAGGAATCAGAGCGGATAAACTTTTACAGAACAAAAAAAACGGCGTCGGACTAAATAATATCGAACAAAGACTACGCTCTTACTATGGAAAAACTGCTGTTCTGAAAATAGAAAGCAAGATTGGAAAAGGGACGACGGCGGAAATAAAATTTCAAATTCTGGATTCTAAAATTCAAAAGCTGTAATTTTCAATTGTCAAAAAAGTAAATTATGAATGCTAAACTCAGAATTGTAATCGCCGATGACGAACGCCCGGCACGCCTTTTTTTGAAGGCGATTCTTGAAGATTTTGAAGACGTGGAAATCGTCGGCGAAGCGGAAAACGGGGCGGAAGCAATCGAAATTATTAAAGAATCAAAACCTGATCTGGCTCTGCTCGATTTACAAATGCCGGAGGCGACCGGCTTAGAAGTTATTAAAATGCTGAGAAAGTTGCAGTTGCCGCTCGTCGCTTTTGTCACGGCTTATGACGAATTCGCGGTGCAGGCGTTTGAATTAAACGCAATCGATTACCTGTTGAAGCCGATTGAAAAAGCGCGTCTGCGGGAAACCTTGAACCGGGCGCACGAAAGGCTCGAACAAGCAGATTTCCGCGAAAGAGAATTGGCAAATTTGCAAGCCGCCGCCGAAACCTACGAAAAAATTTCACCGAAAACATTTTTGGAACGTATACCGATTCGCGCCGGAGATGAAATCGTGCTACTTCCCGTGCGCCAAGTCGCCTCAATCGTCGCCGACGGCGAACTGCTGCGCATCACGACCTTGCAAAACGAAAAATACACGATAAATTTTCGCCTCAAAGACATTGAAGCCAGAATCGATTCAAACAAATTCGTGCGGCTGTCGCGCGGCGCGTTGGTTAATACGGACGCGATCGCGCAGGTTAATCTGATGCCCGGCGGAACTTATCTGGTCACGCTCAAAAACAGGCAGGAAATTTCTTCAAGCCGTCTGCAGTCACGGATTTTGCGCGAGCAATTATTGAAACTTTGAAAGTTATAGGTTGTGTAAATCAATACTAAAAAAGCAATTTAATAGCCGGAGCGCGGGCATCCTGCCCGAATCAAACGCCCTCGGCGTTCAACAATCGTCCAATGAATACCGAGTGATTTAGACCGAAACTTTTTTACGTCATCTGCGCGACGCTTGCGGGCAGGACGACCGCGCCCCAATTAAGATAGCCGCGTCTTTCAATCAAATCTTGCCGCCTTTTTATAAACTGCCTTTTATGTTTCGCCAGCCGAAATTATAACAGAATTCATTGCCGTTAATTGACGAAAAATTACCTTTTACCGGTGGCAAACAACCGTTTGTTGAAAACCCGCACGTTCAATTTTCTTTCATTTGCCATAATCATTATTCTTGTCTTTGTCTACTAATAAATTCGGGATTATATGGAAAAATTTATTCGTTCATTTTTATCGATTACATTGTTATTTCTGTTGACATCGCTGTCAGTTTTTGCTCAAGCGAACGGCACAATTAGCGGACGAGTTACTTATACAGAAAATCGAACTCCGCTACACGACGCGCAGGTGCAAATCGTCCAGCTGAAACTTTCAGCAAAAACGGACGACGACGGAAACTATAAATTTGAAAATGTTCCTGCCGGGCGCTACACGATTCAGGCGCAGACAGACGGCTTTTCTGCGTCTGTCAAAACGGTTGTAATAACGGCGGGCGCAAATTCGGCGGTTGATTTTTCCCTGCAAATTGGCGGTGTCAAAGAACAGGTTACGGTGACGGCGAGCGGCGCGGAACAATCAACATTTGATTCGTTTCAATCGGTCAGCACGCTCGGCGCAAACGAAATCGCGCAGAGAAACTCGACATCAATCGGCGAAGTTTTGGAGCGCGAGCCGGGCGTCGCTAAACGCTCGTTCGGTCCTGGAACGGCGCGCCCCGTTATTCGCGGTTTCGACGGCGACAGAGTTTTAGTTTTACAAAACGGCGTACGCGTCGGGTCTATCGGTTCGGGTTCGGGCGACCACGGCGAGCCGATTGACCCGCTCAGCGT
>JACCRD010000173.1 GCA_013813755.1 Acidobacteriota bacterium
CAATGCAGAAGAGATTGATTTCTCTCAACCAAGAATTAACAACTGAAGGATTCGTTCCGGTCAACATCGGCATCGGGCTGCACACGGGCGAAGCGACGATCGGATATATCGGTTCAGACCAGCGTTCCGAATATACGGCAATCGGCGACACGGTCAATTTGGCTGCCCGGCTCGAATCAAACACGCGCGGCGGACAAATTTTAGTCAGTGAGGTGACGGCAAACGAGTGCGGCAATCTTTTTACGTTTGTTCCGCGCGAACCTCTAAACGTCAAAAATCGTTTGCAGTCGGTTACGCTTTTTGAGGTAAAATGGAACTAATCGGGAAATTATTTATTTTCTTAAGCTAAGAAATTACTTCAGAGACTCTTAAAATTTTGATTCGCTTGTGTTCACGACAGGAAAAATTGCTTCTATGATGGGAATTACATCACTCAAGAAATTTGTTACCGATTCGATGGCGGTTGATTTGGGAACAGCTAGCACTTTGATCGCCGTCAAAGGGCGCGATATTGTGTTGGACGAGCCTTCAGTGGTCGCAGTTAATGAATTAACTAATGGGATAGTTGCCTATGGGCAGGAAGCGTTTGATATGCGCGGGCGTGAAGGACGCGATATTACGGTTTTAGCTCCACTGATCGGCGGCGTGGTGGCGGATTTTGAACACACGAAAAAAATGCTCGCCTACTTTGTCAAAAAAGCTAAAACTGGTGGCTCGCAGGTTTCTTTGCAAGCAGTGATGAGTATGCTTTCCGACGTTACCCACGTTGAGCAGCGCGCTCTTCTCAACGCTGCTGAAGAAGCTCACATCGGTAAAGTTTTTATGATGGAGGAAGGTTTGGCGGCAGCTTTCGGTTCGGGTGTCAGTTCAAAAGATAAACGCGCTTCCGCCATTGTGGATATTGGCGCGGGAACAACCAACATCGCAATCGTTGCAAAGGGAACAATTGTCCATTCTCGTTCTGAGCGCATTGGAAGTATGGACATAAATTTAGCTTTAGCAAATCACCTGCGTCGCCATCGCGGTTTGCAGGTTGGTGATGAAACCACTGAAAAGCTTAAAACCGATTTTGCCACCGTCATTCTTCCTACAGATATCGGTAAAACTGTCCATACTCGCGGGCGCGATGTACAGACGGGAAGTCCGGCGGCGGTTGAAGTGACGGTTGGAGAAATTTATCCGGTAATAGAGAGTATTATGCGACGGATCGCGCATGTTGTCGCCGACACTCTGACCGAACTTCAGCCAGAAGTGGCGGCGGATATTTTTGACAGAGGCATAATTCTAACCGGCGGCGGTGCGCTTCTAAACGGAATTGACCAATACCTGCGCGAAAAAGTGAATCTGCCTGTTATTATCTCAGACGAACCGCGCTACGCAACCGTTAGAGGTCTTCTGCATATGTTTGAAGAACCTGAACTCCTCGCCAAAGTTTCGCGCAACGAACCACATATTCTGCAAAATTCTGAAGTTCCATTTGAAGCTTAAAAGTAATTTTTAAGTCCTACACTATGGATATCAATTTGGACGCTTAAAAAGCCGCACAAACTTTCAAACGAAGTTGTGGTTTAATTTTAACGATGCAAATTCTCGAATTTTTCAAGCGTCAACTTCTCATCGCGCACGTTTACGGAATACCGGTGCGCATTGATTATCGCTGGTTTTTCGTGCTGATCGTTCTGTCCTGGATTACGGCGAGCAATATTAATTCGGTCGTCGGCAATTTTTTTACCAGTTTATTTTTCGGCGTTTTGACGACTCTCGTCTTTTTTGCTTCGATTTTTCTGCACGAACTTGCTCACGCGATTGTCGCGCGGATGGAAGGTGTGCAGGTGGTTGAAATCGTGCTGCATCCGTTCGGCGGTTTGACGCGCCTGCGCCACGAACCGGATACCCCTCGCGCCGAATTTCGCATCGCCATCGCCGGACCGGCTGCCAGTTTTCTGCTTTCCATACTTTTTTTAGGCGTAATGGAAATTACAAATTTGCTCGGCACAAACATCATCACGCCTCTATTTTTTTTGTTGAGTCTTTTAAATTTCCTCCTGGCAGTTTTTAATCTTTTCCCTGGGTACCCACTTGACGGTGGAAGATTGCTTCGCGCATATCTCTGGCGGCGCGGCACAGACCTCAATGAAGCAACCGTTATGACCGGTCGCTGCGGACAAATAATCGCTGGTGCGCTCGTTGTCTTCGGATTATTTATCGCTTTTGTACGCGGAGATTTTTTTACGGGTTTGTGGACGGGTCTGGTCGGAATATTTTTATATGACGCCGCGCGTTCAATTATCCGACAGACAAATGATTTACGAAAAATCCTTGTCAGAGACGTAATGAAACTGCCCGTCTCGGTCGCGCCTGAGATGAGCGTTTTAGAGTTTGTCGATAAAATTCTGCCGCTCTACCGATCCGGCGTTTTTCCTGTTGCAGAAAGTCGGCAACTCTACGGCATTCTAACACTGGAAGATTTGAAGAAATTGCCGCGTCAGGATTGGAACGAAACAAAAATTCAGGAAGTGATGCGCCCGATTACGCCCGATTATTTTGTCGAAGCGGACGCGCTTTTCGTTGAAGCGCGAACACTGATGCGCGAAAACGGCATCGGCGCGCTCGGCGTGATTGATGAACAGGGAAATCTCGTAGGCTTTCTGCAAAGCAAAAAAATAAGACGAAAAAATTAATCCGGATTTGCACTTTGACAAGCAGCGATTAAGCCGCCCGGCGGAGCGAAAAGCTGAAGCCGATCCGGAACGCGATCTGAAGTTGATATGATATTCTTAAACGCGGCGAGAATTTAAGAAACGAATACAAAAAAGTCGAATTTGAATTTTACAAATGCAGTTAAACGATTACATTCCAACAATTAACACAGTGCGCGGCGTGCTGGATATCGGTTTGGTTTTTATCATCGTTTATGTTGTATTAAAACTTCTGCGCGGTACACGGGCGGTTCCGACCGTCATCGGAATAGTTATTTTAGCTTTGTTATACTGGTTCGCTGTCGCGCAGGATTTGGCGACGCTCGAATTTGTTTTGCGTTCCGCGGTGCTGTATATCGGGGTGGCGATTATCGTTCTTTTTCAGACTGAAATTCGGCAGACGCTGATTTATTTCGGCAATCGGCTGCGGTTGCCGGTTTTGCGTCGCCAGCGCGGCGGTTTGGGCGAAACAGTCTATGATGAAATTGTGCTGGCGGCAACCACTCTTTCGTCGGAAAAAACAGGGGCTTTAATCGTTATTGAACGAGATGTCGGCTTGCGAAATTTTATCGACACAGGCGTGTCGCTCGATGCCAAACTCAGTTACGATTTGTTGGTGACAATTTTTAGTCCTTCAACGCCACTGCACGACGGAGCGGTCGTTATTCAGGGTGAACGCATCGCCGCCGCTTCGGTTTTTTTGCCGCTGACAAAAAATCCGGGTGTTTCGCGCGAACTGGGCACCCGGCATCGCGCGGCAATTGGCATCACGGAAGGCTCGGATGCCATTTCCGTCGTCGTTTCCGAGGAAACCGGTTTGATAACTTTTGTCGAAGGCGGACTGGTAAAACGCCATCTGGATACAAACGCCCTCCGCGCTCTGCTTTTAGGCGCCATGAATATTGCCGTTATCCAGAAAAAACGCGAACCGACAAAAACAATAACCGAGACAGAAACAGAAATTACTTTAGGATAAAATGCTCGTTACAGATTGCTGAAGGCAATTATAACTGACAACTGATAAATGTTTCCTTTTTCAATAGAAAAATTTTTTCGCCGGGAAGAAGGGCAATTTTCCCTGCGGGGATTGGCTCGCCGCTTGTTTTTGGATGACTGGGTGATTAAAGCGGTAGCGCTCGGCATTACATTTGCGCTCTGGCTTGGCGTGACGGGCTTGCGCGCGCCGACCACTGCCCGGCTTAAAAATATTGCGCTGAATCTGCGCGTTTCCAACAATATTGATGTGACAAATTCTCCGGTTCAGGAAGTTGACGTGGTGATTACCGGCGATAAACGGAAAATTGATCAGATAAATCCGCGGGATTTGGTTGTTTTGCTTGATTTGACCGATGTTCCGGCGGGCGACCGGGCGGTTCAATTAAATCCCGAAAACGTCGGGCTTGAGCTTCCGACAGGGGTGCGACTTGAAGAAATTCAGCCGAGTAAATTGCAGGTCAACCTCGAAACGGTGGAGGAGCGCGATATTTCTGTGAAAGTCGAAACAGAAGGCTCGCTTGCGGAAAACTTTGAGATATACAACTCGGTTGTTTCGCCGCCCAAAGTTCGGGTGCGCGGACCATCGAGTTTCGTCAAATCGCTTGATTCGGTTTCGACGGAAAAAATTGATATTGACAATCGGCAAACTGATTTCACCGCCGAACAAGTTGAGCTTAATCTTGTCAATCCAAAAATTACACTGCTCGAGACAATTGTTGGCGTCGCGTTCAGAATCGGCGAAAAGCGCAGCGAAAAACTTTATTCCGTGCCGGTTAAAACGGACAATCAAAACAAAATCGCAACCGTCATTTTATACGGTGCGCTCTCGATTCTGGAATCTATTAAAACGGAAAGTTTACACGTGGAGATCTTTAGAAACGAAGTGGGAGAAAATTCTCTGCGTTTAATTCTGCCAGTTGAAGTCCAGGACCACATTGAGATTAAAAAGCTGAAAATTAATTAACAATTTCAGCCGTTGTTCTCCAGCCAATTTTTTATATCTTCGCGCATTTTGTCGGTAATTTCGTGTGTTGCGGCATACATTTTTGCCTGAAAGCGCGGCACGTATCCGCGCAGTTTTTCTTCAAATTTCTGAAATTTATCAAGCGAATAAAATTCGTCCTGATCACCGTAAAAATATAAAACCTCGGCATTTGTCGGCTGATAAATTTCGTTTGTTTCTAAATCCGAAGGAATTCCGCCGCACGCGCCGATTACGCCGCGCAGAATTTCTGGATGAGTAAAGGCAAACCGAAAATTCAATGCGCAGGCTTGCGAAAATCCGTAGAGAAAAATTTGTTTACGATCAATTATTTGCTCGTCGGAAAGTTTTTTGATCACTTCCAAAATAAAATTGTGATGCAGCGCAACAGATTCAACGGGTTTGAAATCGGTTAGCCAGCCGAAGCCGATTTTGTATGTGCCACCTGCTTCGCGCCAGTGCTGAAAAGGCGCTTGGACAGAAGCGACAACAAATTTATCACCTGAAACAGCCTGCGCTTCACGCAGCATATAACGTTTGTGCGCTCCGTAGCCGTGAACTGCGATGAGTAAGGGCGCGGGCTGTTCGACGTTTTCGGGAACGTATAAATCGTAGTAAAGTTTGATTTCAGCGGTCACGCTTAAATCGGTCTGCACATTTTCAGAATTCATAGATCAATAATAATCGCACAATTAACGGAACGCGAATCCTCAATTCGCGTTCCGTTAATTGTGCGTAATTTACCACTAACCGCTAAGCTAATTTGTGCTAATCTGTGTGCGTTTATGATTAATTTTTACCGCGCGACAAACTTCGTTCACAACGGCTGATTTTTTATGCAAAAATTCTTAAATTGGCTCGACAGCATTGCCCAAATTGAAACGGGAAATCCGCTTTCGAAATGGCTTGAGAGAATAGTTTTTATATTTTTGATTTTAATGATTTTGTCGGCGCCGCACTCGATTGCCGCGACGCAAATCTCCTGGCTTTCGGGAATGTTTTTGTGGATGATCCGATTGTTTATCAAGCCGCGTCCGACATTTGTAAAAACTCCGCTTGACTTTGCTTTGTGGGCATTTTTTGCGTGGTCGGCAATTTCTTCTGTTTTTTCATATGATCCGGCGACATCGATTGACCGGCTTCGCAACGTCGCGCTTTTTCTGATTTTTTACTTTGTCATCAACAATTTCAAAACCGTCCGCGCCGTTAGATTTTTAGCTTCGGCATTAATTTTTTCGTGTATGGTCAATGTTTTGTGGACTCCTCTGGAACGCATTTTCGGGCGCGGCGTGGAAATTCACGGTTTGAGCGCGAACAGCCCGCTTGCCAAAGCTCGTTTGGAAGAAGGAGATACACTGCTTGAAGCCAACGGTAAAAAACTAAAAACTCCTGATGATTTAATCGGGTTTGTTGAGCAGAATGAGATCACAAATGTTAAGTTTTATCGCCCGGATTTTTATTTTATAGTTGAAGTTAAACAGGCGGATTTGCTCAATGGCGCGAACACGTTTGAAAAGCTCGGCATTACCGGTTGGAAAAAAAGCAGAAATTGGCGCTCCGCCGGATTTTACGGACATTACACGACTTACGCGGAGGTTTTGCAGCTGATCGCCGCCCTCGTCTTCGGGCTTTTTATCGCGCTCGACAAAAAGCATTCTAGGCGCGGCGCAATTTTGCTTTTGTGTCTTTTAGCAATGACTTTCGCGCTGATTTTAACCGTCACGCGCGCATCGCAGCTTGGATTTCTAGCCGCGGCTTTTGCGATTGTCTTCATAAACGGTAGCCGCAAGATGCTTCTGGCATTAGCGTTAATTGCTTTACCGCTCGGTATCGTTGCGCTTATTTTTGTGCAGCAAAGTCGTCAAGTTGGTTTTTTCGACCAGAAGGACGACTCGACTATTTATCGGCAAACTGTTTATAAAGAAGGGTTTAACTTATGGACGAAAGACGCGCGAAATTTTTTTCTTGGCGTCGGAATGGATTCGATCAAGCGTTACGCGAAAGAATGGCGTTTATTCGATGACGGCAAACTGCCGATGGGACATTTTCATTCAACGCCTCTGCAGCTTCTTGTCGAGCGTGGATTGCCGGCGCTTTTGCTCTGGCTTTGGGTTTTATGGAGATACGGAAAAATACTGCTGAGGTATCTACAAATCGAAAGTCGAGAGTCAAGGGTTAAGATTTTAAGTCCAAAATCCAAAATCCAAAACCCAAAATCGTCTGGTTGGCAAAAAAAGGGAATTATTTTGGGTGGCTTTGGCAGCCTTGTCGGATTTTTTACGAGCGGTTTGGTGCATTTTAATCTCGGCGATGCGGAAGTTGCAATGGTTTTCTTTATGCTGATGGGCTTGAGTGTTTCGCTTGTCATTCAAGAATCAGAATCTAAAGTTGATAACTTAAATCTTGAATCTTAAAGTTTTATTCAGCCAAGTATTCGGCTAGACGCGCAAGCAAAATCTATGACATTCTGTTACCGAAAAAACATCGAGGTAAAGTTGTGAAAGCAGAAGAAAAAAGGCTTGAAGAAGCGCGAACTCGCAAAAAGGATTGGAAACTTTGGGGACCGTATGTTAGCGAACGCGCCTGGGGAACTGTCCGCGAGGATTATTCAAAGGATGGCGCGGCGTGGAATTATTTTCTGTTTGAACACGCAGCGTCGAAAGCCTTTCGCTGGAATGAAGACGGCATCGCGGGAATTTGCGACCGCAAACAGCGGATTTGTTTCGCATTGTCGTTATGGAATGGCAAAGACGCTATCTTGAAAGAAAGACTTTTCGGACTTGGCGGAGATGAGGGTAGCCACGGCGAAGATGTTAAAGAATATTATTTCTACGCGGATAACACGCCGACTCATTCGTATATGAAGTTTCTCTACAAATATCCGCAAGGGCAGTTTCCATACGAAAAACTTTATGGCGAAAACCGGAAACGCGACAAATCGCAAGCCGAATATGAGTTGATGAACACGGGCGTGTTTGACGAAAACAAATATTTCGACATTTTTGTTGAATACGCCAAAGCAGATAACGAGGACATCTGTATAAAAATCACGGCGACAAATCGCGGCAGCGAAACCGCGCCGCTTCATATTTTGCCGACCGTTTGGTTTCGTAATCGCTGGTCGTGGTACGAAACCGCGCAAAAGCCGCAGATGGAAGAAATTGAAATCGCGGCGGAAAATCTTTCACTTATTCATCTGCAGGAAGAAAAGCGCGGCAATTTCTATTTTATGAGCGAAGGCGCGTCAAAACTACTTTTTACTGAAAACGAGACAAATTTTGAAAAACTTTACGGCGGCAAAAACGAATCGTCTTTCGTCAAAGACGGCATCAACGATTTTGTCGTTCATAACAAAAAAGAAGCCGTCAATTCGCAGCAAACCGGAACAAAAGCCGCCGCGCATTACCGTTTCGACGTCGCGCCTCAGGCGAGCGAAACCGTTTATTTGCGCTTGGGTAGTCAGCAGTCGGCAATCAGCAGCCATCAATTTGAAAACCGAGGCGAATTTGTCAAAGATTGCGAAAGCGTTTTCGTTGCAAGAAAAAAAGAAGCCGACGAATTTTACGCCGAAATCATTCCCGACAATTTAACTGTTGACGCGAAAAACGTGATGCGTCAATCGCTTTCGGGAATGCTCTGGTCAAAGCAGTTTTATCATTATGTCCCTAAAACCTGGCTCGAAGGCGACGGCAAATTCGCGCCGCCGCCAAAAGAGCGTTTGAGCGGACGAAATACCGGATGGAAACATCTCTACAACGACGACGTAATTTCGATGCCGGACAAATGGGAATATCCGTGGTATGCGGCTTGGGATTTGGCGTTTCACTGTATCGCGTTGGCTTTGGTTGATTCTGAGTTTGCCAAAGAGCAGCTTATTCTTCTTCTTCGTGAATGGTATATGCACCCGAACGGGCAGATTCCCGCTTATGAATGGGCGTTTAGTGACGTCAATCCGCCGGTTCACGCCTGGGCGAGTTTACGGGTTTATCAAATTGAAGCCAAGCGCACGGGCAAACCTGACCGGGACTTTCTGGAAAAAATCTTTCATAAACTCCTTTTAAATTTTACGTGGTGGGTCAACCGCAAAGACGC
>JACCRD010000210.1 GCA_013813755.1 Acidobacteriota bacterium
AAACCATCGCTCGCCGCAGTGAGCAAAGCCTTTGCCGAGTCTCCGTTCCCGACAACCGCTTTCCTGCCGCGTATTTCGGTGGCGGTCTGCAGCTATAACGGAGGACAAGTTATTCGTGACTGTATGGAAGGACTGCTCGAACTCGATTATCCTGACTTTGAAGTTATCGTCATTGACGACGGCTCTAAAGACAATACTGCCGAGATTGTCTCACAATATCCTTTTCGTCTGATTAGAACTGAGAACCGAGGACTTGGCAGCGCCCGCAATACCGCGCTGGAAGCGGCAACGGGCGAAATAATCGCTTATACCGATGACGATGCTCGACCCGATCCTCATTGGCTGCATTACTTAGCGCAGACTTTTATGACAACAAATCACGTCGCAGTCGGCGGTCCAAACATTGCTCCTGCCGGCGACGGTTGGATTGCGGAATGCGTCGCCAACGCGCCGGGCGGTCCCGTCCACGTTCTCTTAGACGACCAAACAGCCGAACATATTCCAGGCTGCAACTCCGCATTCAGAGCGGAAAATTTACGGCAAATCGGTGGCTGGGATCCGAGATATCGAGCAGCCGGAGACGACGTAGATACTTGCTGGAGGCTTCAGCATATGGGCTGGACAATCGGCTTTAATCCGGCGGCGATGGTCTGGCACCACCGGCGGAATTCAATCAAGGATTACTGGAATCAGCAGAGCGGTTACGGAAAAGCCGAGTCGCTTTTGGAAGAGAAATATCCGGAAAAATATAACGCGACCGGACATTTGTCCTGGGACGGACGTCTTTACGGCAAGGGCTTAACGCAGGCTTTAGTTTCTCTTAACGAACGGATATATCAAGGCAGATGGGGAAGCGCCCCGTTTCAATCGGTTTATCAATCCGCACCGAATAAATGGTGGTCGCTGCCTTTGATGCCCGAGTGGTATTTAATAATCGGTTTGCTGTTGATGCTTTCGGCAATCGGCATTTTGTGGGAACCGCTTTTCGGCGTCAGTTTATTGCTGTTGGCGCTATCAGTCGGGGCAGTCGTAGCTCAAGCCGTTGTCAGCGCGGCGCAGGCTTCGTTTTCCGGACCGCCGAAAACTGAATTTGAGTCGTTGAGGGCTTATATTGTGACGGCTTTTCTGCACATCCTGCAGCCTTTAGCACGGTTAAAGGGACGAATACGTCACGGATTAACTCCTTGGCGCAGGCGAGGGGACCCAAGAATGGTTCTGCCGAGATTACATATTAAATCTGTATGGACTGAGACCTGGGTTGAGCCGGAACAGATATTGAAAAACTTACACCATCTGCTTCAGGAAGATGGAGCTATTATGTGTATCGGAGGAGACTTTGACCGTTGGGACTTTGACGTTCGGGGAGGCATTTTTGGGAGCGCGCGCACCCTTATGACTGTCGAAGAACACGGCGGCGGCAAACAATTGTTCCGGTTTAAGGTATATCCGAGGGTTTCAAAAAGATGGTTGTTTGTTTTGTTGCTTTTCGCCGGTCTCGCGCTTAAAGCGGGTTTTAGTTATCCTGAGGAAGGCACGGGCAGCTTACTTGTTTTCGTATTTTTAAGCGCGATAACTTTGCTGCTTTTATCGTTGATTTACAATGAATGCGCCAGCCCGGTCGCCGCTATTATCGGATCGATAGAATCTTTGAAGCAAAATTTGAGCAGTAAAGTTTACAAAGCGAAAGAAGCTCCCGCAGGTGAAAATGAAAATAAAGAAACCGGAATTACCGCTGTTGATGCGAATTACGGCAGTCAAAGTAATACTCAGGTCGTTTCAGATAAAAGCAGAGCAGCTTCGGCAAGCGATGGTGAAAAGGAAATTGCTCCAGTTCAAATTCATCATACTTAATCAAATTTAACTGGTTCTGATCATTTCTTGTTTGATCAATTAGTAAGATAAGGCAATCACAGTTCTCAGCATTTAATCTGTTAATAAACATGGGGTTTGTTTCCATAAAAAATTGGGGGAACGGATACAGAAAGCTTTTAAAGTATCCGGTTTCTTATTGGAGAGGATGGATCTTCATGTTAATTGTAACCCTCCTCAGCACCGCTTTTAGTCTTCTACAACCATTGCCGATGAAAATTTTGGTTGACCACGTGTTCGACCAAAAACCCGTTTCCAACGGATTGTCGCTTGTACTCGATTGGATTCCGTGGTCGGCAAGCACGAGAGGACTTCTGTTTTGGGTTACCATCGCCGGATTATTAATTTTTGCCGTCAACACCGCTCTCGATATAATTCTGACATTTTCGTGGATTCGCGTCGGACAGCAAATGGTTTACGACCTGATGCGCGATATTTTTGCGTATGTTCAGCGCCGCTCCTTGATTTTTCATACTCGAAACTCAATCGGCGATTTAATGAGCCGTATCACGGCTGATAGCTGGTGTATTAATACGATAACTCATACGCTGCTCTTCGCTCCCGGTCACGCGCTTTTCACTGTAATTGCAATGGTAATCGTAATGTATCAGATAAATACCGAGTTGACCCTCCTATCGCTTATAGTAACTCCTTTAATGACGGGAGCATCGGTATTTTTTGGGAAGCGAATAAGGAGGGTTTCTCATCAAAAAAGGGAGAGCGAAAGCAGAGTTCAGTCTCACGTGCAGCAGACGTTAAGCGGAATGATAGTCGTGCAGGCGTTTGGTCAAGAAGAGCGAGAGCAGCATCGTTTTAGAGAATTTACGCAGGCGGTAATTGGAGCGCAAAAGCGCAGCACCTTAACGGAAAGTATTTATAACCTGTTTTCAGACGGAATCTCCTCTATCGGCACGGCGGTAATACTTTACCTCGGTGCGCGGCAAGTAATAAATGAACGGATGACAATCGGAAGTTTACTGGTTTTCATCTCGTATCTCGGAACACTTCAGTGGCAACTCAAATCATTTACAGGTATCTACAGCGCACTGCAAGTCGCCGGAGCTAGTGTAGACCGCGTAATGGAAATATTGGATACAGAGGGGGAAGTTGAAAATCGACTTGGAGCGCGCAGCTTATCGGCGGTTAAAGGACACATACGCTTTGAAAATGTTTCTTTCGGCTATAAAACAAACCGTCCGATTTTGCACGAAATCTGTTTTGAAGCTCATGCGGGAGAAACCATTGCCATTGTCGGAGCGACCGGAGCCGGCAAAAGCACGCTGGTCAGTTTGGTGCCGCGCTTTTTTGACCCATTGCAGGGAACGGTGACGATAGACGGAGAAGATGTTCGTGATGTCGAACTGAAGAGTTTGCGCGCTCAAGTGGGAATTGTCTTGCAGGAGCCGTTTCTGTTTCCGTTCTCGATTGCCGAGAATATCGCTTACGGCAGACCCGACGCTGCTCGTCAAGA
>JACCRD010000040.1 GCA_013813755.1 Acidobacteriota bacterium
ACATCAAAGGTGAATGTCTGACCGAGCGTTGCGGCATCGGCGGCGACCTTACAAACCTTCAATTGAGCAGCATTGAATATGATGTTGACGAATTCTACTTCATTTACTCCAGGTTGAGCAACAAAGCTGATCGTTCTGGTATTAGTGTTAATAAAGGTAGTGCCAGTGCTAGTTCCACCTGTATTTGTAGTAGCACCAGTTCGATCGTTCAACAATCTGATTCTCGCAACTTGAACATTACCATTAACGCCAGCGATGTTAAGTTGACCATTATCAGTAGCACCTGTTGTCGGATCGCCAACTACACCCGTTTCTGTAACTGTTATCACTGAACCAACCTGGAAAGTGCGATTTCCGGTAGCACCTGTATTACCAGCAGTAGTAGTAGTAGTACCATCAGCATTAGTAACAGTAGTAGTACCAGTTCCAACTTGACCCGCACCAAGAGCAGTGCTGGTAGTGCCAACTTGACCCGTAACAAAGACGCAGAAGCCGCCCGTTTCAGCAGGACCAGCAGGTACTGTTACCTGGCTTACAACACCAGCTGTACCAGGGGTAACATTAGCAGTAACACCTTGTCCAGTTGTATTTGCTCCAGTTCCACCACCTACGAAAGTAGTAGAAGTTGCTGGTTGAGAAGCATTTGTTCCGGTAACATTAAAAGTAAACAGAGTTCCTTGAGGAACGCCCGGTCCGGCAATCTTACAAATTTTCAATATCGATTCAGTTCGATTGACGAAGACGATTGTCGTCTGGTTTGTTGCAGCAACATTATTCGTTCCTTCAACAACCGCCGCTCTTACGCTAAATGGAGCGAGTTCACGCGAAGGAGGTGTGCCACGAGTTGGCGCGATAATAGTTTGGTTAGTGGTATTAACAGCGATTAATCTGTCCGCAGGTATCGTAAAGGCACCAACGAAAACATTACCTGCTGTCTGTATTTCACGAACGTCAACAGAGGTGTTGACCGGTGCGGTAAGAGGACCAGCCGGAACAGCAATTCGCACTGCAATTAAGCCGGTACATCCACCGACCGGTGCAAAAAATGTTGCCTGAGTTTGTGCGTTAGCGCCGGTACCGCCGGGTTGACCGGTACCAGTTGTAACTCCGTCGATTTGGAATGCGAAAATACCGTTGCCGCCAGTCGTTCCAGTTGTTGAACCGCCGACACCAGTTGTTGTTCCGCCGCCGCCGATAGTACCACCCTCAGCCTGTTTACAAATTTCCACTAAGGCGGTAACTGCAAATTGGTTGTTGAGTGTAACTACGGTTTGGTTGTTAACCGTTCCAGTAGTACCTGCAGGAATGTTGACAACCGCTCTCGATAAAGGAAGATTAACCTGTCCCAAAGTTCCGGGACCCGAGGTCAACGTAACTTGAGTTAAGATAAACCGTCCGTTTACAGTGCCGGTGCCAGCCAAGTTAGTGCTGATCTGCGATTCCTGGATAGTTTGCGGACCCGATGCTAATTCGATGGGTCGCGAACATGCGCCGACCGGAACTTGAACAGTTTGTCCGCCAACCGTGATTGTGAAGACTCTGCCAGCCAAACCACCATTACCTGGTTGGTTGCTGTTGCCATCAACAAATCCGGTAGCTGTTTTACAAATTTCCAAAAAGCCGGTTTGTAATGCAACTGAAGCGTTTTCCAATTCAACTGATCCGTTGAGCGATAATGTGCGACCGGTAACGCTCGCGCCGCTTCGGACGTTGATGTTATTTTTTGCCAAAATGCTTCCTCTAAAGTTACTGCCTTCGGCGACGGTCGCTGAATCATTGGCGAGGAAAAATACATTATAAGCTTTTGCTTCGTTCATCAATTGCATTCCCGAACCACTCTGAGCGGTAAGCGAACCGGCAACTCTAAAGATAAAGATACCGTTTGCATCATCAGAGTTGAGAACAACTTGTCCGGCTAAATCTGCTGAAGACAAACAATATACGCCTGGCGTAAAGGTTTTGCCACCCAAATTTGAGTCGGTAACTTCCGTACACGGCAGTTGGTTGATGTAGTTAAATGAGCTTCTGAAATCCTTGAAGGTTCCTTCCGCTGATGCATCGCTACGCAACATACCTTTCACGTTGCCGCTGCTCAAGCCTTTGATTTCACCGCCTGATCTAACGCCAACGTCGCCACCGAATTTCGAATAGCCGTTGTCTTTAATACCTTTTTCAGCAAAAACTGCAAATTCAGTTGCCGTTCCGAAGTTCAACGCAGCGGTCAAAACTTCATTCGAGACTTGATTGGCAGGTGCCGAAGTAACGTTATCTTGAGCCGAAACTCTGTTTTTACTAGTTGGCACTAATAAAAAACCCGCAGCAGCGACGGCTGCCAGGGCGAAAAGTGTCACGAGGTATAAGGTCTTCGTGCCCACTTTGTTTAGAAATGTCTTTCTTTTGTTCATTTAATTTAATCCTTCCTTAATCTATATTGTGAATTACTCTTGTTAATTCTTACCTTTAAGTATGCAGCATAAACTTGCTGCATCTAACCAACATCAATTGTGAAACTTCTTGTCTAATCAGAAGTTTTACAATTGATTGCAAACTTCGCTAGTTAAAGTTTCAGTTGAGGTTAATGACTCAATTACTGAGGTAAGAGCCAGTGTCATAGTAACGATGAACTGTATTGCAACGAAATGTGAGTTCGTTTATCACACTACTTCTTATTTTTGTAATCTCGAAGTTAGCTTTTAGTAAAAACTACCTGTAAGCAAACTTAGTTTTAATAAATAACATAAGAATTTGAAAAAAGCAACTATTTTTTTTTATTCTTTATCGTCAATATTATCAATAAAATAATACTACGCATTATCAACTGGTTTTATAAACAAAATCAGTTGATCTATTTTCGCTCGTTTCAAATATTCCGTTTACCTAACGTATAGCCTTAATTACTGCAAGCTATTTACCTTGAATAATATAACAATCTCAAACTCAACAATCAAATAAGGCAAACAACAGAATTAACATTGTTGTTACAAATACCGGGCTCAAAATTTCAAATGCTAGTATAAATTAAACTCTAATTTTGCCAACAACTTAAAATCACAAAGCTAACTTAAAATCGACTTATAAATTGCGTAATTTTCGGTATCTTATTTGGCAGGATTTTTTCAAGATTTGTATGTGGTCCGGTTACTCGAATTTTCGAGTAGCGAATCTACTAAAATAACTGCTGAGACCCAAATGACGGCGACGGCAAAGCCCGCGATGACATCGCTCGGGTAATGAACGCCCAGATAAATCCGTGAAAAACCAATTAGCAAAATTAGTAAAAGCGCCGCAGAGCAGACTCCGATTTGTAGTCCGCGGTTGGTTATTCGCGCCGCCAGAAGCCACGCCAGTGCCCCGTAAAAGCAGGCGGCAAAAAGCGCGTGTCCGCTTGGAAAACTGTATGAGTCGGGAAGCGGCGTTTCAAAAAACGGAAGGGGTCGCGCACGCGCGAAACTTACTTTTAGAACAAAATTGAGGATTATCGCTCCCGCCATCGTCGTCGTCAAAAGGACGGCAGCGCGATTCCATTTTTGGCGCGTAAAAATTATTAAAATTAACAGGAAAACGATGCTCAGAAAAAGGGTTGAGCCGAATACTGTAACAAAATTCATCAAAGCGGTTACCGTTTCGCCTGCGAATTCCTGAGCAAAATCGCGTATAATTTTGTCAAACGCTTCCGTGTCGCCTTTGAGAACTTCGGTTGCCAGCCAGGCAAAGAAAAACAGAGCGCTCGCCGCAATCGCTAAACCCAAAATCAAAATTGATCCAACTAACGCCCGGACCTTAAGATAAAACATTTTCAGGCGAGTTTTGGCACGGGCGTGATTTGTTTGCTTGAAAGTCATTCGGGCTGCCTCAATTGTTATTGAAAAAGATTATAATTGAGCGTTACAGGCGCATAACAGGCGCATAAAAATTTCAGCTAAAAGATTTATCAAGGCAACAGTATTTCCTGCTTATTAACTTTTGATTTTTAATTTCGCCTTACTGGCTGCGCGTCCATCCGTTGCTTTCCTGATAAAATACTTCAAGTTTATCACCGGCAAAACTTGCCTGCGCGGGCTGCCATTCGAGACGTTCGACGGTGATGTTTGGATATTCGATACGAATGACATTGAACGAATTCGCTTCGCCTCTGCCGCGCGTCGAAGTAGCTGTTCCGGCTTGGATAACAAGCGCGGAATGATCGCCGATTTTATAACGTTTCGCGGTGTGTCCGGTGTGGCTGACGTGCAGGTGTCCGGCGATAAAGACATCTGCGCCGCAGTCGGCGAGTGTTTCCATCGCCATCCGCGCGCGCCCGACAAGCTCGCTGTCGTCGTAACCTTCCGGTAAATCAAAAGGATGATGCGTGACGACGATTTTGACAATGTTCTTATCAAAAGGACAAAGCTTTTCGCGCATCAGCGCGACTTGTTCTTCGTTGACGCGCCCGCCTTTGAAAGTTAGTGAACGCGCTGTGTTGATGCCCAACACAGCAATTTCATCGTCAGCATAAAACGGTTCTAAATCATTTGTAATGTAACGGCGGTATTTGTCGAGCGGCTGAACAAAGCGTGAAAAAACGTTGTAGAGCGGCACGTCGTGGTTGCCGGGAACAACGATCTGCGGATTTGGCAGGCGGTCGAGAAAAGCGCGGGCTTCTCTAAATTGCACGCTTCGGGCACGCTGCGTTAAATCGCCGGAAACGGCGACGACATCCGGTTTTAGGTCACCAACAGTTTTTATCAGCGGCTCGATAATCGCCGCGTCAACGCGCCCGAAATGAACATCGGACAAATGCACCAGCGTTCGCATCAAAAATTACTCCTCTCCATTCGTTTCATTTTCGGTTTTCGTGGGAACAATCACACGCAGCGCGCCGGGAAGAACTCGGTAGTGAAGCGGCGTCTCGAGCATTAGAACTTCACCGTCCATCGCCACGCGCATCTGCTTATGCCTGGTTTCGATCCATATCTCGTCCGTACAGAGCGATACGAAATCTTTTGCCTGGCTCAATTTTCCAAACAGAGCGCGGAGAGCGAGCTGCAATAATCCCAAGCGTCCGACCCGCGGCGTCATATACAAACTCAAATGTCCCGCATCCAGACAAGTGCGTCCGCCGATATTAAAACTCTCCATTTCATAAACGTTATTGCCGATAAAAATAAACGGGGTACGCGTAGCCATTTCCTTACCGTCAACACTTAAACGAATATTGAGAAAAGGATAGCGGCGCAGAACTTTGAATGCCGAACGAAAAAGCGAATTCCACTTTCCGTAGCCGAGCTTTTGGCGCTGCTCGCGCCGCCGTACCACATCCGGGTAAAGTCCCAGACTTGAGTTATTGATAAATACTTGTCCGTTGACTTCCCCGACATCAACCTGAGCACGGCGACCTTCGATAATAACCTGCGCGGCGGCTTCGAGTTCAAGCGGAATATTCAAATCCTTCGCAAAATGATTGAGCGTACCGAACGGGAGAACGCCCAGAGTTTTTTCCGTACCGACCAGCTCCGACGCGACTGCGCTGACCGTGCCGTCGCCGCCGCCCGCGACAATAATTTGGAAATTGCCGCGAGCCGCTTTTTGAGCCATCTCAACAATCTCCGCTCCGCTCCGCGCCAGTTCGATGTCTGCTTCAATATTATTCGACTTGAAAGCATCGGCAAGCGCGCGTCGTTCATCTTCTTTATCGCTTGTGCCGGAAGCGGCGTTGATAATAACTTTGATCGGCAAAGACATAGAAGTTTTTTCGTTGTGTCAACCTTTTATTTTTAGGCAGATGAGCAAAAGTTCTCGGACATTAAAAACTGCGCAAAAAAAGATATTTTCTGACTTTGCCAATTTAATTTTTAATTTTGAATTAAATAATAATGCGGCGATAGCGAGCCAGTACAAACATATGAAATCCGTAAGCAATTAATCCGAGCGCGACCACGCCCAGCAGAAGTTGTCCGTATGACTGCTGTTCGAGCGCCCGCAAAGCGCCGCTCAAACCGCGGGTTTCATTAGCATTCGACTGCAGCGCCGCCTGAACTAAAAAGCCGCCGATAATTCCAAATACGACTCCGCGCGCGGCAAGTCCGAACTGACCGGCGCGAGTCGCAAAATTTTCCGTCTTGTCATCCATCTGATCGGTCATCAATTTCTCGCGGAATTTTGCGGTGTAAGCTTTGTAAAAATGAGAAATGGCGACGGCAATAAAGCCCAGACCGACCGCGCCGACCAGCCATTGTCCGAGCGGTTGGGCAAGCAGCGTCGCCGTCCATTCTTTCGAAGACTGTTCGCTGTTTTTATTATCGCCATTGCCGAAAACCATCCGCGCGGCGGAAAATGCTAAAGCGATATGAATCGCTCCGATAAACGCATAACCGATGCGGACGGCGATTCCCTTCGCTCCCGAACCTTTGTTTTCCGTATCCAGAATAGCCTGAACAATCCGCCAGACGGCATATCCGGCAAGCCCGATCGCGACGGCGCCAAGCAAAATTTTTCCGAAAGGCTGAGAAAGTATTTCTCCAAAAGCGCCGCGTGAATCAGTCTTTTTGCCGCCGCCCGTAAACGCGGCGAGCGCGGCGAGGATTCCGATAATAATGTAAACGACGCCTTTCGCCGCAAAACCGAATCTGGCGAGCGGAATAATCCAGCCCTGAGCGGATTTTGAAATCCGCTCGACTTTTTCCTTGGCGACGTTGAGATTATCTTTTGCTGCACTGAGAGTTGAACTTCTGTTTTCCATAAACCGTTTTCTCCTTGACCAAAAATAGCATAATACTACACTCGGAGATAAAAATACTCAGAATATAGGCGCTATTTCAAAAATAAATCTTTTTGAAATGAAGCAGTTAAATTTTTCTGTAAAAAGGAAAGTCAGGCGAAAATATATTCTCGCCTGACTTTTTTTAACTTACACAACTTAGCTATTTCTAAAATGATCTAAAATAAAAAATTTTTCGGAAAATTTCGAACTAAATTTAAATAAAAAAAGAAGGACGAATTTTCATCCCTCTTTTTTACATCATTGTTCGACAGATTTACCGAATTGACGAGGAAGCCTGCACGGTAATTGACGAGCCGGCTCTTAGTTCTAAATCATCTTTGCCCTGCAAAACTACCGATCCCGCGCCCGCGCCGCCGCCGATGACCGCGCCAATTGCCGCTCCTTTCGCGCCGCCGGCAATCGCGCCGATGATCGCGCCGAGTCCCGCGCCGATGCCGCCGCGCGTGACGGTTTCTTTTGTTTGGTCTTTGCCTCTTGCCGTGCCTTCGGTATCAACCTGGACGGTTTTGCCGTCAGCGTCCGTAACGCTTTGAAGGAATCCGGCAAAGTCGTAAGTTTGACCGTTTGAAAGGCTGATCCGTTCAAAATTAAAAGTGATTTGCGAGCGTCCGGAGACTTTGCCCGAACGATTGATGCCCGAAATATAACCTTCGACAATTGCGCCGCGATATTCATTCGGCGCATTGACAGTCATCCGGAAACGGTCATTGTTCTGCGAAGCTTCAGTGTTAATTGCGTTTTCCAGAACGCCGGTTAAAATCGTTCCGTCGCGGACTATAAACCGCCCGGTTCTTCCCGTCGAAGTTCGCGGATAATCGTTTGAATTACTGTTCGGATAACTCCGGTTATCCTGCTGGTCATTGCTCGAATACGAACCGTTTGAATCATTTGAATCATTTGGATTTGTATTAATTCCGAGGCGCGCCGCCTGATCGGTTTTGTTGTAGATGCTTTCAGCAAAAACGGTTTGAGATAAATATTCAGTTGTAATGCGCCGCGTAACGCGCATCGAATTGCCGTTGTCATTTGAAGCGAAAATAACTGTGTAATCGGTGTCACCGCCGAGGCTCGCAATGGTCAATTCCTGTCCGCGCAAAGTTCCTCTGACCCGCAAAGTTCTGCCGTCATTGAGCGGTTCGGTGCGGTCGCGTCCGTCAGCCGTAAAAGTGATCGCCGGAGCTTTGCTCGAGGCAAGCGTTACCTGATTGCCGCGCACGTCAATGGAGATTTGCTCCGGCGCGTCGAGTTTGCTTTCCAAATCGCGCCGGTCGTCGGCGTTGTTTCGCGTAGTACTGCTGTTATTTATTGCGCGATTGGCAATATCACGCGGATTATCGCTTCTTGCTGCGTCTAACTGATAAGTTCCCGTCAAATTGGAGTTATTGAAATTCGGACGTGTGGAAGGAAAATTATTTGAGTTGCGATTATTGTTTGGATTGCGATTATTATTCGGGTTACGATTATTACCAGGAAAACGATTATCGTTCGGATAGCGATTGTTATCAGAATCGCGCCCGTTTTCCCAATTCGCGCTTATCTGATAATTTGCCGCCAGACGATCGAGCAAGTTTCTGATATTTGTCCAATCGCCTTTCACTGTGCCGCTGAAACGATTAGCATTTAAAAAATCATTGATGTTTTTCGCCGCATTTAAAATGTCGGAAACGTCTTCGGTATTCTCGCGCCGTTTTTGAAGCTTGTTTTCAAATTTGCTGAGACTGTTTGAAAAGTTTCTGACATCTGCATTAATTTTATTTTCCTGATCGCGGCTGACTGAGTTTCGGCTAAATTCCGCGTCGAGATTAAACCGGAAATCATCAACCCTCGAATTAATGCTTTGCAGTGTATTGCGCACGGTGCGTTCGTTGCGCGGCGTTTGCGCGAGCGACTGACTGCCGAAACCAAAAATTATTAAACCAATCGTCAAATAAACGGAAAATACATTTTTCAATTTGCTCATCTTTTTTAACTCCTTCGTTTGTCCAAAGCTCAAATTTCGATATCGCTTAAAGCTTTGAAGCACTTTTTGTGCCAAAAGGTTTGTTGGACTTGAGAAATAAACTACAACTTTCTCAAAATTATGGTAAAATTCGCACAACTCATTCAAACTAAAACGTTTCCACAGTAAAACATTGATGTCAGACAATTTATACAAAGCGACTATACGTTACGCGGGCGACGAATTTTTTATCGGAACAACACCGAGCGGACACGCGCAAACGATGGATGCCAAAAGCGACAGGAAGTCCGCGCCGACACCGCTTGAGATGCTGCTCGTGGCGGTAGCGGCTTGCACGGCGTTTGACGTTGTTTCAATTCTCGAGAAAAAACGCCAGCAGGTTTCTGACTACAAAGTCGAAATAGAAGGCGAGCGGCGCGATGAACACCCGCGCGCGTTCACAAAATTTCACATTCACCATATCGTGCAGGGACACAACGTTTCAGAACAATCTGTCGCCCAGGCAATCGAACTTTCCGACACCAAATATTGCAGCGTTGCCGCTACCGTCCGTCCGACAGCGGAAATTACAACAAGTTTTGAAATTATTGAAACTTAAAATTAAAATCAGACGGATAAATATGAAAAATCTTACTTTAGTTTTATTTTTCTCTTTCCTGGTTTCTTGCCAAATCAAAGCTAAAAACACTGTTGCCGAAGCAAATAAAATTGTTGAAATTCAGCTGTCCGTTTCGCCGTCTCTATCATCTTCCGCAATATTTTCAACAACGCCTGTTAACGATATTAACTCTAAAATTGGTGTAGTTATGGTAACTCAAAAAGGTGATGTTTGTTTGACGATACCGAATAACAATTTAATGGAAGGCGATAAATTTCTATCGTTTTCAGAGGAAAGCCTCAGTCAGTCATAACGGCAGAAATCCAGAATAAATTGTCAAGTAGATGCTCGCGCAACGCAGGAGTAGGTTTAGATGATTCGTTTTACTCATTAAAACTTTCAAAGTCGGCGGATGAAAGTTTTTATATTGCTTTCGGTTTAATTGGGTCGAATGAAGTTATTGTGAAAAGCGGTATTGCAAGCATTGACCTGAATGGGGACAAAAAGGCTGAATATTTTCGTGCATGTACAAGCATAGAAGGCGTTCACCTGACTGTTTGGAGCGGTAAACCGCTAACCGGTAAACGCATCTGGCATAATTACTATTATCTCGGTTATGATACCGAACCGACTTGTAAGAAAAAAGATTATGAAGGAATTGACGAATAAATTATTATGAGTAGAAAAATTATTGTTTTCTTGTATGTATTTACTATTTCCGTATCTTTTGCATTCGCGCAGAAATCTAGAGAAAAACCAAATCCTGAAATTGTCCAAATGCTCAGGCAAGTTTCGGCAAAAAATATCGAAACAACCATTCAAAAGTTAGTTTCCTTCGGCACGCGCAATACGCTTTCCGAGCAAAACAATCCGGCGCGCGGAATCGGCGCGGCGCGTGATTATCTTTTTGCGGAGTTTCAGAAAATAAGTGCGGACTGCGGTAATTGTCTGACGGTTGAGAAACAATCTTTTCTCCAGCCGAAAGCCGGTCGCATTCCCGAACCGACAACATTAACAAACGTTGTGGCGACGTTAAAAGGCACGACGAATCCCGAACGAGTTTATGTCGTCAGCGGTCATTACGATTCGATGTGCGCTTCGCCGACTGACGCTAAATGCGATGCGCCCGGCGCGAACGACGACGCTTCCGGGACGGCTGCCGTTGTTGAAATGGCGCGTGTGATGTCAAAACGAAAATTTGACGCGACTATTGTTTTTATGACTGTTCCCGGCGAAGAACAGGGACTTCTTGGCGCGGCGTATTTTGCCGAACAAGCCAAAATCAACAAAACAAACATTGAAGCGATGTTCACCAACGATATTATCGGCGGCGTAACGACTTTCAAAAAATCGCCTGAACGTAATTCTGTCCGCGTCTTTAGCGAAGGCGTTCCGTCAGACGAAACCGAGGCGCAAGCCGGCACCAGGCGCAGCGTCGGCGGAGAAAACGATTCGCCCTCGCGCCAGCTTGCAAGATTCATCAAAGAGACAGCCGAACAGTATTCGCCCAAATTTCGCGTGATGATGATTTACCGGCGCGACCGGTATGGACGCGGCGGCGATCATATTCCGTTTGTCGAACGCGGATTTTCTGCCGTCCGGTTTACCGAGCCGAACGAAGATTACGATCACCAGCATCAAAACGTCGGCACGCGCGAAAATAAATTTTATGGCGATACAATTGAATTTGTTGATTTTGAATACATCGCCAATGTCACAAAAATCAACGCCGCGTCTTTGGCAAGCCTCGCACTCGCACCCGCACGTCCGAAAAATGTCGTCATCGTCAATCGACTTGGAAATGACACGGAACTCAAATGGGACGCTTTGACGGAGAGCGATTTAGACGGCTACGAAATTGTCTGGCGCGATACGACGAGCGCAATTTGGACAAATTCCGCCGCCGCTGGAAACGTGACAAATTTCGTGTTGAAAGGAATGTCGAAAGACAATTACTTTTTCGGCGTTCGCGCGGTTGATAAAAACGGGCATCGAAGTCCGGTTAGTTTCCCGCGACCTGTTAGATAAGTGCTACATTGATTAGTCGCTGCCTTTTTTAATTTTTCGGTTTGGCGGAAGAACCCGAGTCGTTTTTAGCAAAATAGCCTTGTCGATGCGTTAGATTAACTTTTTGTTTGGAAAGTTCAGGATTGGCAATTTGAATTTCTATTTTGCGGTATGAACCGTCGCGTTTTTGATTAGTCGGTTCATAAGCGATTAAAAACTGCGAGCGCATCTCGATTTGAATTTGATTGAACGCCTGCCTTAATTCAGATTCGTCCTGCGGAAAAAACGCGCGACCGCCGGTGCGTTCGCTGATTTTTTTCAAGACAGATTTGTCAACGCCGTCATAAAAATTGTCGCCGATGCCGATTGAATAAATAACCGCTTCGTTTCGCAAAGCCGCCTGCACCGCATCATCTAATTTCTTGCTGCCAAAGGTGTTGATGCCGTCGCTTAAAAGAATTATCGCGCGGCGAGTTTTGTCGGGCGAAGGTTTTAAGACTTCTTCTGACGTGACCCAAATCGCGTCCCAGATCGCGGTTGAGCCAACAACTGCCTGATTGTCCCCGGAAATCGGCGGAGTTCCTCCGGCAATCACGCCGCCGCCGATATAACCCGAAGGCGCGACAAACTTGACGCGATCAACGGCGCGATTGAGCCGGGCGATACTATTAGTCATTCCCTGTTCAAGTGTCGTTTCGCCGGTAAATGAAACAATCGAAACTTCATCTTTTTCCGGTCTGATGACCGATTGCAAAAATTGTTTCGCCGCCGCTCGTTCTTCAGGCAGCGTGCGTTCCTGCGAAATGCTTGTGTCAATCAAAATCGCCAACGAAAGCGGAAGATCAACCTGCCGGGCAAAAGCAACGATTTGCTGCGGCTGCCCGTCTTCGATCAGGCGCACATCCGTCTGTTTCAGTTCGGTTAAAAGGCGGCGATTTTTGTCCTGCGCGCTGAATAAAACATTGACCAAATCAGTATCAATTTTGACAACTTCGTCGTCTTCCTCAATCGGAGGAGTCGGCGAAGGAGTTGCCGAAACGCTTTTTGTAACTGAAGAATTCGGCGCGGGTGTCTGCTGCGCCTGCGAAACGCTCAAGCCAAAAAACAAACTGCCGAAAAGCAGCAAACCAATTGATAAAAATATAATTTTTCCGTAATTTCTCATTGTAAAACTCTTTTTTATAATTATTTAAGACTGTCTCTGACTGCTCTGTAACTGGATTTTGTGCGAATTTTGAAGTCACCGTCTTTGCTTTTATCGGTAAAGCGAACTTCGATTTTGCGCTCTTTACCGTCAAAATTTTGATTCGTCGGGCGATACGTAATGATATATTGCGAGCGCAGTTCGTCAGAAATTTTCTTAAAAGCTTTTTCCAGATCGAGCATATCACCGGTAAAAAAGGCTTCGCCGCCAGTTTGTTCGCACAACTGCGTTAAAAGCTTATCGCCCTTATCTTTAACCGTGCCGGCTTCAACGCCCGGCACGGTTCCGAGAAAGCCGGCTTTGGTTGAAATGCCGAAAACGGTTGTTTCGGTGCGTTGCGCAATATCAATCGCGTCTCTGAGTTCAGCGCGGCTAAATGTGTCGTCGCCATCGGTAATCACAACAATTACTCTTCGACCGGGCGCGTTTCGCAATTTTTCGTCGGAAAACTGCCAGATCGCATCGTAGAGCGCCGTTTGCGAGCCGACTTTTTTTACTTTATCAACCGCTTTATCGAGCAAATCAAGTTTGTCCGTAAAATCCTGCAGCAAATTAACTTCGTTATCAAAAGTCATAAACGCCGCTTTATCTTTGCGAATTCGGGTGACGGTGTAAATAAAATTTTTCGCGGCTTCTTTGGAAAACGTCATTTTTCCGGCAGCCGACGGCGACGTATCCATCAGAACGCCGACATAAACGGGCGGATTTGTTTTTTCATCAGTAAAAAATGTTAATTCCTGCGGCGCTCCGTCTTCAAAAACGGTAAAGTCGCCGCGCGTTAAACCGGCGATTAAGTTTTTCTTCTTCTTTTTGTCAGTTACGGTGACGGGCAGGCGCACCTCAAAAGTTTTGACCGCTCCGGTATCATCACTCGGTGGCGGAGTCGTGCTCGGACGCGGAGTTTGCGCGGAAATCGCGAAACTCGAAACAAAAATAAATGCTGTTATATAAAAAAGGCGAAATATATTTCTCATATCTAAATTTTAATATTTTTTTCTATCCACTAACGCAGGTTTCGATGCGCCGACACAGATGTTTGTTGCCAACCAACTAAAGTAAGAATATAACAAACTCCGCTGATTTTTGCTGGCGCAGACGGGCTTTCAAACAAAATATAACTTCTCTCTTTGCGTGGTTCGCTCCTTTGCGTAAAAATTATCTTTGTATGAATGAAAACATTTTCAGAGAATACGACATTCGCGGAATTGTCGGATTAGATTTAACCGCCGAGACGGTTTCGATTGTCGCGCGCGCGATCGGCACGTTTTTTTCTCACAATAATGCAAAACGCATCGCCGTCGGGTTCGATGCGCGTGAAAGCTCGCCGCTTTTTCGTGATTTGCTAATCAAGGCTCTGAACAATGCGGGATGCGACGTTTTAGACATAGGTCGCGTTCCGACTCCGGTTTTATATTTTACGGTTTTTACGCGAGATGTGGACGGCGGCGTGATGATTACTGGCTCGCATAATCCTGCAAATCACAACGGTTTCAAGATTTGTTTGGGGCGCGCGACACTTTTCGGCGAACAGATTCAAGCGATAAAAAACATTGCTCTTTCGCGAGCGTTTTCTCCCGGCAGCCCAACTATCAGCAGTGAATCATTTGATATTAAAGCTGCGCTTCCTAAAATCGATTCTGCCGATGTTTTAGCGGAATATCAACGCCAACTTCTGCGGCGCGTAACCACGGGCGAGAAAAATCTAAAAGTCGTTGTTGATGCCGGAAACGGAATGGGCGGCGTCACGGCGGTTCCGCTTTATCGCGCTTTGGGCTACGAAATCATTGAACTTTTCACCGAACCGGACAGCGATTTTCCAAATCATCATCCGGACCCGACCGTGGTTGAAAATTTACAGGATGCGATCAAAGCGGTTAAAGAAACCGGCGCGGATTTAGCGATCGCGTTTGACGGCGACGGCGATCGCATCGGTGTCGTGGATGAAAATGGGCGCATTATCTGGGGCGACGAATTGATGGTTTTGCTGTCCCGCACCGTTCTGCTTGATAAACCAAATTCGACAATTATTGCCGAAGTAAAATGCTCGCAAAATCTCTTCGACGACATCAAAAAACACGGCGGAAAACCGCTGATGTGGAAAGCCGGACATTCTTTGATCAAGGCGAAAATGAAGGAAACCGGCGCTGCGCTCGCCGGTGAAATGAGCGGACACATTTTTTTTGCCGACCGCTTTTACGGCTTTGACGACGCGACTTACGCGGGCGCGAGGGTTCTGGAAATCCTCTCAAACACCGACCAAACTCTTTCGCAGCTTTTGAGCGATTTGCCCGAAACTTTTTCCACACCCGAACTCCGAGTCGATTGCGCGGACGAAAAAAAATTCATAGTAGTCGAACAAATTGCTGAAGAATTCTCAAAAACCAACCAGGTCATTACAATTGACGGTGCGAGAATTTTATTTGAAAACGGCTGGGGCTTGGTTCGTGCTTCAAACACGCAGGCGATTCTCGTTCTGCGGTTTGAAGCCGATACACCAGAACAATTAAAATTGATTCAAGAAACGGTTGAAGCTCGCGTAAATTATTTTATTGGTTAGAGTAACAATGATTATTATCCACGATACAGAGGTTAGCGGTACAAATGTTGATTCGCAGACACGATGTGCTCACTACAATAGCGACTTTGATATTATTGCTATCAAATTTAAGTGCTGCAGGCAGTGGTTTCCGTGTTTCAAATGTCACGCTGAAACAACCAACCATACGCCGACAGTTTGGACTGTCAACGAATACGACATACCCGCAGTGTTGTGCGGCGGTTGCGGACATCAATTGTCCATTGCGGAATATGTCGGTTGTGATTCGGTCTGCCCGAAATGTCGCCATGGATTTAACCCCGGATGTGCTCGCCATTACCATCTTTACTTTGAGTCTCCGCGCGTGGACAAGTGGTTAGGTTTTTAGTCGGTATGTACAAGTTATTGAAGATGATCTGCTATGCTTTTGACTAAATTCAAAAATCTTGACATATAATGTATGTAAAAATTTTATGAGATTTGAGTTCAATATAATCATCATTATTACCGAAGGGAATTTTGCTCCGTAGGAGCCAGAGGTAATTTTTTGCCTAATAAGAAGTCCCAAGTCTATTCAAAAAGGCTTGGGACTTTTCAATTGTGGATTTCGGGTTTTGGATTTCGGATTTTTTATCTGATAAATGATAATATTTGATTTTTTGAATGGGTCTTTTTATCGATAACTGATTATGAGTGAAACATTAGAATTAAAGAAAACTGTTAATCTTCCGCAAACGAACTTTGCGCAGAAGGCGAATCTTGGACAATCTGAGCCAGCGCGTTTGAAGAAATGGACGGACGCGAAGTTATATGAAGCGATTCGTGAAGCGCGGAGAGGCGCGGAGAAATTTATTCTCCACGATGGTCCGCCATATGCCAACGCCGATATTCACATCGGCACGGCGCTTAATAAAATTCTTAAGGATTTTATTGTTAAATCGCGCACGATGATGAATTTTGACGCGCCGTATGTTCCCGGCTACGACTGTCACGGGCTTCCGATTGAAACGCACGTCGAAAAAAAGCTCGCCGACAAAGGCAAAAATAAAAATGATTTGCCGGTCGGAACATTTCGCCGCATTTGTCGCGAACACGCCGCAGGCGCGATGAACGGGCAGACCAGAGACTTCAAGCGGCTCGGCATTTTGGGCGAGTGGGAAAATCCTTATTTGACGATGTCGAACGAATATGAAGCGGAAACGGCGCGCCTTTTTGGCAAATTTCTTGAGCGAGGTTATGTTTACAAAGGTTTGCGCCCGGTTTACTGGTGCATCCACGACCAGACGGCGCTGGCGGAAGCGGAAGTTGAATATAAACTTCATACCTCGCCTTCAATTTACGTAAAATTTCCGCTCAAAAGCGATCCGGAGGAAATTGACCAGGCTTTAGCGGGCAAAAAAGTTTCGCTCGTTATCTGGACAACGACGCCTTGGACGATTCCGGCAAATTTGGGTATCACTATTCACCCGGATTTTGAATACGCGGCAGTTGAACACGAAGATGAAGTCTTAATCGTTGCTTCGGAACTGCTCGCGTTTGTTGCGGTTAAGTGTGGCATCGGCGGAGTTGATGAAGACGGCGCGCGGAAAATGCCGCGCATTCTGGCGAAATTTCGCGGCTCAAAACTTGATAAACTAATTGCGAGACATCCGTGGATTGACCGCGATTCGCTTCTAATGAACGGCGAACACGTTACCTTGGGCGGCGAAGCGGACGCTGAAACTGAGATTGACGTGCCGGACGGACGAAGCCGAACGGAGACGAGCAAAGCCGGCACGGGGCTTGTCCACACCGCGCCCGGACACGGACACGATGACTTTTTAATCGGCAAGCAGTACGGTTTGGAAATTTATTGTCCGGTCAATAACGCCGGTGAATTTACACCTGATGTCGAGTTTTTTGCGGGTGAAAACATTTTTCGGGCAAATGCGAAAATCGTTGAACTGCTAGAGAAGCGGGATGCGCTTCTGCTCGAAGAACAATACGAACACCGTTACCCGCACTGTTGGCGATGCAAAAACCCGGTGATTTTTCGCGCCACTCCGCAGTGGTTTGTCTCGATGGACGCGGCGGCGCAGACAGGTGAGAAAATTTCACTTCGGAAAAGCGCTCTCCAGGCGGTCACGGAAACAAATTGGCATCCGGGATGGGGCAAAAACAGAATGGCGAATATGCTCAACGGTCGTCCCGACTGGTGCATTTCCCGGCAGCGTTCGTGGGGCGTTCCGATTCCCGTTTTTTACTGTGCGGGATGCGATGAACCGGTTGCCGACGCGGAGATTGTCAGATACGTTGCAGATATTTTTCAGAAAGAAACGGCGGACGCCTGGTATAACCGCGAGGCAAAAAACCTTTTACCTGAAAACTACAAATGCGGAAAATGCGGCGCATCTGATTTCACGAAAGAAACCGATATTTTAGATGTCTGGTTCGATTCGGGTTCAAGCTGCGTGGCGGTTTTGGAAACGCGCCCCAATCTGCAGTTTCCGGCGGACGTTTATTTTGAAGGGGGCGACCAGTATCGCGGTTGGTTTAATTCATCCTTGATATGCGGTTTGACGGCGCACGATACCGCGCCTTATAAAACCGTGATCACCCACGGCTGGGTAGTTGACGGCGAAGGCAAAAAGCAGAGCAAATCAGTCGGCAATGTCACCGCGCCGCAGGAAATTATTGATAAATCCGGCGCGGAAATCCTGCGCCTGTGGGCGGCGGCGGTCGATTATACAGAAGACGTGCGCTGTTCGGACGAGATTTTGCGCACCGTCACTGACGCTTATCGCAAATTTAGAAACACTCTGCGTTACGCGCTTGGAAATCTCGACGGGTTTAACCCCGAAACAGAGCGGGTTTCCGTGTCAGAAATGCTCGAAATTGACCGCTGGGTTTTAGCAAGTCTCGATGAGGCGTCTGAAAAAGTTATTAGAGGTTACGAAACTTTTAATTTTCAGACGGTTTATCAAACACTTTACAATTTCGTGACCGTGACGCTTTCCGCCAGGTATTTCGATATTTTGAAAGACCGACTTTATATTTTAGCGCCGAAGAGTTTACAGAGGCGTTCGGCGCAAACCGCACTGTATGAAATTGCCGATAAATTATCGCGCCTGCTCGCGCCTGTTCTGGCTTTCACGGCGGACGAGGCTTGGGAAAATCTGCCGTATCAAAAGCTCGAATCGGTACATCTCGCGGAATTTCCAAAAGTTTCTGGCGCGGACAACACGCAGCTTTTATCGGATTGGGAAAGGATTTTTTCCCTGCGCGATGAAGTTTTGAAGAAATTGGAAGAAGCGCGAACCGCGAAAGTTATCGGCTCGTCTTTAGAAGCGAAAGTTATCTTGACCGTTGATAAAGCAACCAGCAGATTTTTGCTTTCGTATTACGAAGATTTGCGTTACATCTTTATTGTTTCGCAGGTCGAAGTTCACGAAGACGATTCGCTCAATGTCGAAATCCAAAAAGCGGACGGCGAGAAATGCGAACGCTGCTGGAATTATTCGGCGCGGGTCGGAGAATCGGAAAAATATCCGACCGTCTGCGAGAGATGCGCGGCGGCGCTCTTAGAAATTCAAAACGAGTTATAATTATTTGAAATAAATTTGTGAACAAAAAAGATTTTTTCTGGAAATTCGGATATTTATTGGCGACGGGCGCGGTCTTTCTGATTGATCAAACGAGTAAGGCGTGGGCGATTCGCAAATTGCGTTTTGGCGACGATATTGTTGTTATTCCAAACTTCTTAAACTTTGCATACGCCGAAAACACCGGCGTGGCGTTTAGTTTTTTGGACAACGGCGGCGATGCGGGACGCTGGGGCTTGTCGGTCGTGGCATTCGTCGCGGCAACTCTGGTTTTATATTTCTTCTGGCGCACGCCGCGCTCGGACGACCGAATTTTAGGCGCGCTGGCTCTGCTGCTGGCGGGGATTTTAGGTAATGTCACAGACCGCGCGCGGCTCGGTTTCGTGATTGATTTTATTGATGTGCAGTTCGGCGCGTGGCATTATCCAACTTTCAACGTCGCGGACGCGGCAATTTGTGTCGGTGCGGGACTGCTTATTTTGGATATGTTCTTTAATAAGAAAAATCAAAAGGCGAGCGAAGAAAAGAGCTGATTTTAACCATAGAGAACACAGAGAAAACTATCAATAGCAACCAAAAAGCGACTAAAAATCCTTTTCTCTGTGGCTAAATATTCAACGTTATTCCGAATCAGCGTTTGGCGTTAAGTTGTCATGATAAATTTTGCTGCCGGCGGCAACAAATTCTTTTGACTTTTCCGCCATTCCGACAGCCAGCGCTTTTTCTTCTCCAACACTTTCCCGCGCCGCGTATTCCCGAACTTCCTGCGTGATTTTCATCGAGCAGAAATGCGGTCCGCACATCGAACAGAAATGAGCGAGCTTTGCGCCTTCAGCCGGAAGAGTTTCATCATGATATTCTCGCGCTACTTCCGGATCGAGCGCGAGATTGAACTGGTCTTCCCAGCGAAACTCGAAACGCGCTTTCGATAAGGCATTGTCTCTAATTTGCGCCGCCGGATGACCTTTCGCTAAATCCGCAGCGTGCGCCGCGAGTTTGTATGTAATCACACCTTCTTTAACATCTTTTTTGTTCGGCAAGCCGAGATGTTCTTTCGGCGTAACGTAACAAAGCATTGCGCAACCGAACCAGCCAATCATCGCCGCGCCGATCCCGCTTGTGATGTGATCGTAACCAGGCGCGATGTCGGTTGTCAGCGGTCCAAGCGTGTAAAAAGGCGCCTCGCCGCAAACTTCCAACTGCAAATCCATATTTTCTTTAATCAAGTGCATCGGCACATGACCGGGACCTTCAACCATCGTCTGGCAATCCATTTCCCAAGCGGTTTTTGTCAGCTCGCCCAAAGTTTCGAGTTCGGCAAACTGCGCTTCGTCGTTCGCGTCGGCAATTGAGCCGGGACGCAAACCGTCACCGAGGGAAAACGAAACGTCGTAAGCTCGCATAATCTCGCAAATCTCAGGAAAGCACGTGTAAAGAAAACTTTCCTCGTGACGCGCCAGACACCATTTTGCCATAATCGAGCCGCCGCGACTGACGATACCAGTTGTTCTTTTAGCTGTCAGTCTAATGTAGGGCAGGCGAACGCCTGCGTGAATCGTGAAATAATCGACGCCCTGTTCGGCTTGCTCGATGAGCGTGTCGCGGTAGATTTCCCACGTCAAGTCTTCGGCTTTGCCATTAACTTTTTCGAGTGCCTGATAAATCGGAACTGTTCCGATTGGCACAGGCGAGTTTCGCAAGATCCATTCACGCGTCGCGTGAATATTCTTGCCCGTTGACAAATCCATTACTGTGTCTGCGCCCCAGAGCGTTGCCCAGCGCATCTTTTCGACTTCTTCTTCAATCGAAGATGCAATCGCCGAATTGCCGATATTCGCATTTATTTTGACAAGGAAATTTCGACCAATCGCCATCGGTTCGGCTTCCGGATGATTGATGTTGGAGGGAATAATTGCGCGTCCACGAGCTACTTC
>JACCRD010000061.1 GCA_013813755.1 Acidobacteriota bacterium
GCGAAAACGCGCTTGAAGCGGCAAAATTTCTGGAAGCGCACGAAGCGATCGAATGGGTCAATTACCCGGGACTCGAATCGAGCAAATATTTTGATTTATCTAACAAATATCTGCCAAACGGCAAAGGCGCATTAGTCACTTTCGGCATCAAAGGCGGTTTTGAAGCGGGCAAAAAGTTTATCAATTCGGTCAAACTCTTCAGCCTCGTCGCAAACATCGGCGACGCAAAGTCGCTGGTTATTCATCCGGCTTCGACGACACACTCACAGCTCACGGCGGAGGAACAGGCGACGACCGGCGTCACGCCCGAACTGATTCGTCTTTCAGTTGGCATCGAAGATATTCGCGATATTCTGGCGGATTTAGATGCGGCTTTGCGCGGCGAAAGCGAGAAATTACCGGAAGTCGGCGAAACCAATTCTGACGTTTCACAAGCGGCGGCGGGCGCGGGCGGCGTTTAAATTTTAAGGTTTGCCGCGGAAAATATTTTGAGCGTGAATTTTCCTGTCTTCAAAGTGTTCACAATGTTTTCCGCGGCGATGTTTAGACAAAAAAGTGTTTGAGATTGATTTCAAATTCTGCGAACCATTCCGGCTTGAAAGCGGCGCTGATTTATTGTCGCTTGATTTGCGCTGTTCGATTTACGGGCAATTAAATCACGAAAAATCTAATGCCGTGCTGGTCTTCCACGCGCTGACCGGTTCTTCGCGCATTACCGAATGGTGGAGCGAAATGCTCGGCGTGGGGAAAGCTTTGGACACTGAAAAATTCGCTTTTGTCTGCGTCAACGCGCTCGGCTCGTGTTACGGTTCGACTGATGCGAAAAATATAAAATCCGTTGTCACGACCCGCGACATTGTTCGTTCACAGGAGATGCTGCTCGAATATCTTGGCATCAAAAAGTTTCGAGCAGTCTGCGGCGGTTCTCTCGGCGGAATGCTGGCGCTGCAATTTGCGGCTGATTTTCCCGACAAAACTGAAAAATGCGTTGCCATCGGCGCGGCTCCGCTTTCGGCGATGGGCTTGGCGCTCAACCATCTCCAGCGCGCGGCGATCAAGCACGAAAACGGCGTCGGTTTAGCCCGGCAGATTGCGATGATTTCCTACAAATCCAAAGATATTTTTGACGCGAACTTTGCACGCCAGCCAAATCGCAACGGCGAAAACCCTTTCGCAAAATTAGAAGATCGGTTTGACATCGCCGGTTATCTCGATTATCAGGGCGAAAAATTTGTCGAAAGGTTTGGTGTCGAATCTTACAACGTGCTGTCGAAAGCGATGGATTTATTCGATTTAACGGATGCTGAAATCCAAAAAATTACAGCAAAAATTTCGCTCGTCGGAATTTCGAGCGATTGGCTTTTTCCGGCGACGGACGTGCGCGATCTGGCGGAAAGAATGAAATCTCAGGGCGTTAACACCGATTACATTGAAATGAATTCGACCGACGGACACGACGCTTTTTTGTCGGACACGGCGCAAATGAGTAAAATTTTAAGAGAGATTTTCGCCACGAACAGACACGAACAAGCACGGAAGGTTTCAAATTATTTTTCGTGATAGTTCGTGTTTGTTCTTGTCTAATTTATAAAAATGAATGAAAAAATTGTCGATCAAAAACTGCCAAATAATCTTTTCAGCGGGAAAACCGCTGTTGTGACGGGCGCGTCACGCGGCATCGGTCGCGCGACGGCTTTAAGATTTGCTGAAGCTGGCGCAAATGTTGTTGTTAATTATTTTCAGCATAAGCGAGATGCGGAAGAAGTTGCGCATGAGTGCGAAAATTTGGGGGTTCGCGCTGCCATTGTGCAAGCTGATGTTTCTCAATTAGATGACGCGCGGCGAATCGTCGAAATAGCCGAAAGCGAATTCGGTCGGCTCGACATTCTTGTCGCCAACGCCGGAATCTGGGAAGGCGGAGCGGTTGAAGCGATGCCGGAGGAAATTTGGGACAAGGTTCTTGACGCTAATTTGAAAGGAACATGGACGGTTTGCCGCGCCGCAACCAAAATTTTTCGCAAACAAAATCTCGGTAATATCGTAATCGTTTCCTCAACGGCGGGACAGCGCGGGGAAGCCGGGTATTCAAATTATGCCGCGTCGAAAGGCGGTCAAATCGCGTTTACAAAGGCTTTATCAAACGAACTTGCGCCGACGATTCGCGTCAATGCGGTCGCGCCCGGTTGGGTTGACACAAATTTGAACGATTCGGTTTTTGTGGATGAAGATTTTGTCCATCGCGTAGTGGATGCCATTCCGCTTCAGCGTGTGGCGACGGCGGACGATGTTGCGCTTTCAATCATCTTTTTAGCAAGCGATTGGTCGCGACATATTACGGGCGAAATCTTAAATATCAACGGCGGCGCGGTTTTGTGCGGCTAATTTTTACTGGGACAGAGTAATAAAAAATTGCCAGAAAAACAATTTTCTAAATATTGGATTTTATTTTGATATTGTAAAAGTTATCCTTTTTATACTGTTTTAAATCTTTTAGAGAGTGATTATGAGTGAATTCGTCAATATTGAATTACCAAAAAATTTGTTCGCCGGAAAAACAGCGATTGTAACGGGCGCGAGTCGCGGCGTCGGACGCGCAACCGCCTTGAGGCTTGCTGAATCAGGCGCGAATGTGGTCGTTAATTATTTGAAAAGTGAAGACAGTGCGCTTGAAGTCGCCCGCGAATGCGAAGCCAAAAACGCCCGGGCAATCCACGTGCAGGGCGATGTTTCCGAGTGGAAGGACGCGCAAAATCTGGCTCGCCGGACAGTTGAAGAATTCGGCGCGATTGATTTATTAATTTTAAACGCCGGAATTTGGGAAGGCGCGCCGATTGAGGAAATGTCCGAAGAGACGTGGAACCGGGTTTTGAACACGAATTTGAAAGCGGCGTGGGCGATGACGAAAGCCTGCGTCCCGGCAATGAAAAAACGCGAAAGCGGCGCGATTGTTCTTGTATCTTCAACTGCAGGGCAACGCGGCGAAGCCAATTACTCAAATTACGCCGCGTCAAAAGGCGGACAGATCAGTTTTACAAAAGCCCTTGCGAGCGAGCTTTGCCCGAAAATTCGCGTCAACGCGGTCGCGCCCGGCTGGATTGAGACGTCAATGGTACGTCCCGTTTTTGAAGACGAAAGTTATAAACAAAGCGTGATTGATTCGATACCTTTGAAGCGCGTGGCGACGACCGACGACGTTGCGCTTTCGATTTGTTTTCTCCTGTCGGATTGGTCGCGTCACATCACGGGCGAAATCTTAAATATCAACGGCGGCGCGGTTTTGTGCGGCTAATTCTTTTTCTTTGCATCCTTCGCGTTTTTAATTTAACTTTAACAGTTTAATCGTGAACGGAAAAATTAGACCAATAATAATGAAATTTGGCGGCACAAGCGTACAGGACGCTTCCGCATTCGCGCGCGTGGCTGAGATTGTCAGAAACGAAAACGAAAATTCGCCTGTCGTTGTAACCTCAGCGATGTCAAAAGTTACAGATGCTTTGCTGAACGCATTTGACTTAGCGAAAAAAGGCGATTATGAATTTGCTTTCGCTTCGATTGAGCCGCATTTTCAGCGTCACACAAAAGTCGCCGAAGAACTAACTGACAACGCACAACAGATTTTTTTTCAATCAGAACTCGATTTTGCCAAAAATGAACTTGCTGATTTATTGATGCGCGTCTCTCGCCGCTCGCTTCCTCTGCAGATGCTCAAAGACGCCATCGTCTCCTACGGCGAACAGCTTTCATCACGTCTTTTAGCGGAGGTTTTGAAAGCGAAAAATTTGAATGCGCGGCAGATGGATGCGCGGCGTTTGATCGTCACGGATGAAGAATACGGCGCGGCGACGCCGATTTGGTCAGAGACGGAAAAATTGATTCAAATCGAATTGCAGCCCTTGATCGAAGCAGGCGAAATTCCCGTGTTGGGCGGGTTTATCGCCGCCAGCCGCAGCGGTGAAACGACAACTCTGGGGCGCGGCGGCTCGGATTATTCGGCAGCATTGGTCGGCGCGGCGCTGCGCGGGGGAGAAATTCAGATTTGGACGGACGTGACCGGCGTTTTAACGTGTGACCCGCGCGTTTGCTCTGATGCCCGCACAATTAAAACTTTGTCTTACGAACAAGCGGCGGAACTCGCCTATTTCGGCGCGAAAGTTCTGCATCCGAAAACGATTCAGCCTGCCGTCGATTTTCAAATTCCGGTGCGCGTATGCAACTCGCATCAGCCATCTGAAAAAGGGACAATGATCCTGCCGAAATCAGACATTATGCCGCGCGTCATCAAATCAATCGCGCACAAAACCGGCATTACGATTCTGCGAATTACGTCGGCGCGGATGCTCGGCGCATACGGCTTTATGAGCGCTATTTTCCAGATCTTTGAACGGCACCGAACGGTGATTGACGTCGTTACGACTTCGGAAGTTTCAGTTTCTCTGACGCTCGACAACACGGACGCGATTGACGCGATTGTCAAAGATTTAACGCGGCTTGGACAAGTTAAAATCGAGCCGGATCAAGCCGTTATCTGCGTCGTCGGCGAAGGCTTGCGCGGAATGCCGGGCGTTGCTGCGGAGATTTTTTCAACAATTTCGGATGTCAATATTTCCCTGATTTCACACGGCGCTTCGAGCGTTAATTTGACATTCGTGATTAAGGAAAACGAGGTAAAAAATGTTATTACAAAGCTGCACAACAATTTTTTTAATTAGAAATTCGCCATTCAAAACCCTTTTTTATAATAACTCGGAAAAGTCGAAATAGACCCGCGCTAAGTAGTCATCTGCGTTGACGGCAAAGGTCTTTGGGGGATACCGGGCGTTGTGGTGGATATTTTTCAACTAAAGACCGCTCGATTGATTTTTCATCCGCGCGTTTCATCTTCCTGTCCGGTGGATATTTTGTCGTTCTTCCTGAAATTTTTCCCATTGTTCGGGCGTGAGAATGCGCTGTAATTTTTCGTCGTTCTGGGCGCGAATTTCCTGCATTTTTGGTTCTGATTCGAGCCTTAGCTGCTGAATCTTTCCGCGAATTTCACCGACAGTTTTTTGGACTTCTGTTTTTTGCGCGTCGCTTAATCCTAAGCGGCTGAAAGCTTTATCGTATTGTTCCTGTTTTGTCGGCTGTTTGCCGCCAGCGGTAAACCACAAATGATAGGCATTGAGAGCAAGTCCGCCGGCAAGAAAGCCGAGCAGGAAGATGCTCAAAGTCGCCGCTCGAATCTGCCATTGGTTTTTAAAGTCGGTGTTCATCAAATTGTTTATCTGGAATCGCTTTTTGTGTCATCGAGAATCTGGAAAACTTGTTCGGTAGTTAAATCGGTAGAAAGTTTTTGGTTAAAGATAACCCGGTCGGTTGAATAAAGATTAAAGTTTGACATTCCGGCTTGCGGCGCTTCAAAATTATTTGATAAAGACGCGCGGAGAGTAATCGCCGCCAAACCCGCCACCATCATCAGCATTAGTCCCACCATCAACGCTGAAGCCTGCCACCAGCGACGAAACGCGCCGATCGCTTTGATCGAGTTTTGTTTTTCGCGCAGAGCGTTCAGCACCCTGGCTTGAAAAAACGGCGACGGGACCGGCGCATTGTCGTTTGACTGAGCGCGAAGCAAAATCAAAGAAAGGTGCGCCGCTTGAAACGCCTGTTCGCAACCTCGACAGGTGACAATGTGCGCATTGATAATCACCAAATCCTTCGCGCTTAAATTCGCGAAATTGTTTTGGTCAATAATTTTTGTGATATGGCTGTTTTTCATTTACCGCTCTTTAATTTTTTGGAACTTTGCCTGTTTTCAATAATTTCTGCAGGGTTTCCCGCACGCGCTTTCGCGCCCGAAACGTTCTGACTTTTACTTTTGATTCATTCCAGCCGGTTAAAGCCGCCACTTCTTTGATTGACGCTCCGTCACCGTCGATCATTGTTAAAATTAGCGCGTCCTCCGGCGGCAAAGTGTCTAAAAGCCGTTTGACCAGATCGGCGGTGATCAATTTCTGCTCCGCGTCTCGATAATCTGCCGAATGCGCGTTCGATAATATTTGGTCTAAAAAATCTGATTCGTCACCGCTTAAATCCGAAACGCTCAATTCGGGCTGCCGTTTGGCGTTGCGTAAAAGATTAATGCAGGTATTGATAGTAATGCGCGTCAGCCAGCCTTCGAATGAGCCGCGTCCTTCAAAATTTTTGAGCTGGACGAAGGCTTTGAGAAAAACTTCCTGCGCGGCTTCTTCGAGCAAACTGTAAGAGCGAAAAAATCGTCCGGCAAAGCGAAAAACACGCGGGCTGAAGCGTCGCACGATTTCGCCGAAAGCTTCCTCGTTGCCGTTCCCCGCGTATTCAACCAGCTCGTTGTCAGATAAATTTTCGTATTTGTCCGTCAATTCTATTTTAGGTTCGATAAATTGCACGGCAAACATCTGTAAAATTAACCTGAAGTCTATAATTGCCGCTCAACAATCTTAGACTTGTTACTGTTCTTTATCAAAAATCTTTGCTACATCTCAGTAAGACACAAAATAAATGGAAACGGTTACACACATCTGTAAATTTTTGTGAAATATTTTTTGTAACCAATTCAATCTTAGCGGTGTCTATTTTTAAGAATGACAAATTTTGAAAATTATTTCTCTGAATCATTTTGCCGTTTGTCTAAAAGCTGTACGAAGCTTAAATAATTATGATTTCTTTTAAACCGGGACGAAGCCGCTTTGCTCGTTTCATTGCTTTAATTTTTTTATTGACGAATTTTTTTGCCGCGTGCGGTGGCTCTGAAACGAAAACGACGAGTCAGCTTGCGTCTGATGCGGAGCAACAGCGAGAGGAAATTATCAGCATTTCGCAGGCGACTGCGATTGCCCGCGAAATCCCCTCATATGTCCAAACGACGGGTAGTCTCGTGGCTGATGAAACTTCGGATGTCGCTCCGAAGACAGCCGGAAAAGTAACGAACACAATGGTTAACGTCGGTGAATTTGTTCAGCAAGGTACGGTTTTAGCCAAACTCGATGAAAATGAAGCGAGGCTTCAGGTGCGTGAAGCCGAAGCCAATGTCGTGCAGTCCGAAGCTGCCGTCGGACAGGCGCAGGCGCGGCTCGGTTTGAGCGCGAGCGGCAGCTTTCAAGCCAGCCAGATTCCTGAAGTGCAAGCCGCCAACGCCAATTATGAACAAACAATTGCCGAACTCCGCCAAGCTGAAGCGAACGAAAAACGATACCGCGAATTAGTGGAAACGGGCGACGTTTCGATTCAAAATTATGAAAACTACCGCACTCTGCGCGACACGGCGCGGGCGCGCGTGAAAAGTTCAAAACAGCAACTCGAAGCCGCCGGCAACGCCGCACGGCAAAATAACGAAGCGATTCGAGCCGCGCGCGCTGCGGTCGATGCTGCACGAACGCGAGTGGCGACGGCGCAGCAGGGAGTTGCCGATACGATTATCCGCGCTCCGTTTTCCGGTTTTGTCAGCAGCCGCAACGTCGCTGTCGGCGAATTTGTGACGACCGCTACGCCGATTATCACTCTGGTGAGAACAAATCCGCTTAAATTGCAGATGCAGGTTGCCGAAGCCGAAGTTCCGGGCATCGCTATCGGAATGGGCGTGTCGCTGGAAGTTGAGGCGTTTAAGGATCGAAAATTCGCCGGAACGGTTACTGGAATTAATCCATCGCTCGACCCGACTTCGAGAGCGGCGACGATTGAAGCATCAGTTGATAATTCCGGCAACCAGCTTCGTTCGGGAATGTTCGCTACCGCCAGAA
>JACCRD010000175.1 GCA_013813755.1 Acidobacteriota bacterium
GCAACAAAATCCTGCGGTTGATAACCCTGCCATTCGCCGGACGCAAAATTGGTTGTGCCGCGAATGCCGTCAATCAAACCTTTCGCGCCGCCGCCCGTGTATTGTCGGTTGTATGTGGAAAATAATTTTACGTCCCAATCGTTCGGCATCTTGTTTAATTTTGACTGGACGACATAACTTTTTCCGCCGAGTTCATCGATTGAAATTGCTTTGACAATTGTTGTTTTATCAATCGAAAAAGGAGTTTTGTAAAGTTGTGAATTTTCGTTCGGCTCGCTTTCGTTAGTTGTGTAAAATATTTTCGCACTTTGTTCGGGGGCTGTGATTTTAACACTCGTTTTGTTTTCAAAAACACGCTCGGCTTCGACGGTTGGAACGGTTGGAAAACTTTTTTCAAGACTGGAGACGGGCATTTCACCCGCTTTGCCGCCAAAAGTTTTATTCGGTTTCGCGCCCATTCTGAACGCGAGAACTCCGCCGCTGGTTAAATCATTGTGGTTGAAGAAAGATTTTTTATGTTCCTTACCGTTCAAAGCGGCGGATTGAATGTAAATGTTTTCCTTCGAGACATTTTCGGCTCGAATGACGAAAGATTTGCCGTTCTCTAAATTTATTTTAGCTTCCTTAAAAATCGGCGTTCCGAAAGCATAAACCGGCTGTGAAGGATTGACCTGATAAAAGCCCAAAGCGCTCAAAATATACCACGCTGACATTTGCCCGCAGTCTTCGTTGCCGATCAAACCGTCGGGCGCGGGTTTATAAAAATCGTCAAAAATTCGCCGCACGATTTTCTGCGTTTTCCAGGGTTCACCCGCGTAATTATAAAGATAAGCAATGTGGTGCGAAGGCTCGTTGCCGTGCGCGTATTGCCCGATTAAGCCTGTAATATCCGGCTGTTCGCGTCCCGTCAGTTTTGATTCGGTTGAAAAAAGCTCGTCGAGTTTTCGGGTGAAATTTGCTTTTCCGCCATACAAATCAATTAAACCGGAAACGTCCTGCGGCACAAAAAACGAATATTGCCACGAATTAGCTTCGGTAAAATGAAACGTCACTTCGCTCGGCGCGAACGGCTGAATCCAGTTGCCGTTCTTTTTCGGGCGCATAAAACCCATTTCTTTGTCATAAATATTTCTGTAAAAAGCGGCACGGCGCGAGTATTTTTCAAAATCAGCGGTCTTGCTGAGCTTCTTTGCCATCTGTGCGATGCAAAAATCGTTGTAAGCATATTCTAAAGTTTTCGAAACAGATTCCTGCTCGTCTTCCGACGTAATATAACCCTGCCGCTTATAGCCGACTAAACCAAAATGATCGAGTTCGGCACTATGTTTCATAGCCTCAAAAGCTTTTTCCGCATCAAATCTGCGAATGTTTTTAGCGTAAGCGTCGGCGATGACTGAAACTGAATGGTAGCCAATCATCGTGTCGGTTTCGTTGGCGGCAAGTTCCCAGACGGGAAGTCTTCCTCCTTGTTCAAAATGCGCCAAAAATGTTTTAACAAAATCGTTTGTACGTTTTTGCTGAAGAATTGTATAAAGCGGATGCGCACCGCGAAAAGTGTCCCACAGAGAAAAAATCGTATACGGCTTAAAATCCTTTGCAGTGTGAACATTTTTATCTAATCCGAGGTATTTTCCGTCAACATCGCTAAATGTGTTCGGAACTAAAAACAAATGGTAAAGCGATGTGTAAAAATTAGTTAGCTGATCGGGGGAGCCGCCGGAAACCTGAATTTTATTTAATTCTTTGTTCCATTCGTTTCTCGCGTCCTGTCGCACTTTTTCAAAACTCCAGTCGGGAAGTTCTCCTTGCAGGTTTTTCCGCGCGCCTTCGATGCTGACCGGCGAAATGGCGACTTTCAAAAGAACTTTTTGATCGTTTTTGGTATCAAAACGAAAATACGCCTTGATATTTGTGTTTTGAGTATTAGTAAGATTCTCCGGTTTTTTGTCATCGATCGAGACGCCATATTCAGTAAATGGTTTGGAAAATTCCGCTGCGAAATAAACAATCTGGTCTTTTGCCCACGAAGTGGAACGGCGGTAACCTTCGATTCGATTTTTGCCGACAATTTTCAGATTCGAATCAAGAACTTTGTCGCGGTGCGTTAAATCGAGAATGACGTTTGCTTCCGAGTTTGCTGGAAAAGTGTATCGATGAAGTCCGACGCGCGTCGTGGCGGTCATTTCCGCCAGGATGTTGCCTTCATCAAGATGTACTCGGTAAAAACCGGCTTCGGCTTTTTCTCGTTCGTGTGAAAAAGTTGAAGCATAGCCGTTCAAACTCAAATCGCCTTCTCTGGCAAAAAGTTCCGGCTCGCCAATTGTCGGCGCAAAAAGAATATCGCCGTAATCTTCAATACCCGTACCGCTTAGATGCGTGTGCGAAAAACCGTAAATTTGTTTGTCGGCGTGATAATACCCGGCGCACGATTCCCAACCGCGAAGCCGCGTGTCGGGAGAAAGCTGAACCATTCCAAACGGTACGCTCGCGCCCGGAAATGTGTGTCCCGTACCGCCCGTTCCGATCATCGGATCGACGTAGCGCGCCAAATCAAGCAAAGGTTTTTGTGCGAAAATCGGCGAAGTAAGCAGAAAAATTGCGATGATGAATAATCCAATATTTTTCATATAACGTGAGTAAATGTAAATGACAAATTTCCTTTACAGTTCTCTGTGAAAGCCTTATTTGTCATTTTTATTCTCTAACATTGACTGTGCTAAAGCAATTTTCTTTAATGCTTCGGCGCAGATTTTTGCCAGATAATAATCTTTCGCATCGAGATTCGAACGCAGAACGGCAATCGCTGAATCGTCGCCGATCGCGCCCAAAGCAAACGCTGATTCGCGCCTGACATCGTCAAATTCTTTCGGGTTTTGCAAAGTCAGAATCAAAACTTCTTTTGCATCACGAAAAACAGGGAAAGTTTCAACATAGTTTGGATATTTCGGTTTTTCAAAATAGCTATATTTATCAGGCAAAAAATTTTCAGGCGTGAGGACTTTTGTTTTATTTGTTTGAATTATCTGCGCAATTTGACCAATTGAACGCGCCGCGCTTCGGCGAACAAATTCTTCTTTGGTCGACGGTTTTTTTCGTAAAATTTTTATTAACTCGCTGACCGCCGAAATATCGCCGATTTCACCGAGCGCAATGGCGCACGCGGCGCGAACATCTAACATTTTGTCTTTTTGCAAAATCTTCAAAAGAGCGTTGACCGCATTCGCATTTCCGACTTTGCCGAGCGCGTAAGCCGCTTCGCGCCTGACCAATTCTTTTTTATCCGTCAGAAGCGGAAGCAGAACGCGTAATGCTTCATCTTTGGGAAGAAAAATAACCGAAAACACGGCGGTGGCGCGAACAATTTCTGATTTATCTGTTAGTGCGGGAACAGCGATTCGAGATGCTTCTTGAGTTTGGAAATTGCGGATTTGAACAAGCGCGTCTCGTTTTTGTTCGACGTTCCTTGAGCGGAGAGCTTCTTCAAGCGCAATTTTTTTTGGTAAAAAGTCAGACGAATTTTGAATAAATGTGTTCTCCTGCGCAAAGTAATTTCCCGCAGCAAAAGCGCAAAGCACGCAAAGAAGTGTAAAATTTCTTAATGCGTGCCTTAAGCTTGAAATTACTAATTTGTAATTCGCCATTAAATTTTTCAGGCTGTTCGCTGTGAGTTTTGCCGCCTGACCTTTTCCCATTCGATGACCTGTCGAGCGCGTTTGTTTTCGTAAGCGTTAGACAGCGATAAAATTAGGTCGTCATTCGGCGATGGTTCCTTCTGTTGCGTGGTTCTGGCGGAAATCATTTTGGAAATGTATGTAATGACATCCCTGCTTTCAATTTCGTTTAATTTATTAAATTCGCCGACAATATTTCGGCTTGTTTGGTTGACCATCTTTTTTTGCCTCCAGGTATTTTGGGCAGACAGTCAAACAATAAACTAAAATTTCAAGTTTTGACCGTCCGCAGATTATTTTTTCCCATTATTAAAACTTTCGTTTGAATTAAATCTCCTGTACGTTTTTCTGAAGTGTGTTTTATAAAATAACACAAAGCTCAATTTTGAATCAATAAATTTAGTTGCTAAAACTGGACAAATTTCGATTTTATAAATAATATTCAGATATGATTTTCTTTAATCAATCCGACAAACTCCTCCTTAGATAGCCGCGCGCCCGGATTATTCGGCGCCCACGGCGTAACCTTGTAAATTAAAAATTCAAATTTCAAATTTAAGCCTATGATGGATAGATTGATGTTTATTCGCTAGACTTAATTTTTTTATAAATGTTCGACAAACATTGAACTATAAACTTAAAACTTTGGACTCAAAAAGTATGGACGAAAAATATTTTGCACAAAAAATAGAGCAGAAATGGCAGAAGCGCTGGGCGGAAAATAAAATTTTTGAAACGGAAATAGACCGTTCGCGCGAAAAGTTTTACGCGCTGGAAATGCTTCCGTATCCGTCGGGCAGGCTGCATATGGGACACGTCCGCAATTATTCAATCGGCGATGCGCTGGCTTGGTATAAACGTTTGCAAAATTTTAATGTTCTGCATCCGATTGGCTGGGATTCGTTCGGGCAGCCGGCGGAGCAAGCCGCGATTAAAAAGGGCGTCAATCCGCGCGACTGGACGGAAGACAATATCAGACAAATGCGCGAGCAGCTGCAAAAACTCGGCATCAGTTACGACTGGAGCCGGGAGATCGCCGCGCACCGACCGGAATATTACAAATTTGATCAGTGGTTTTTCCTGAAAATGTTTGAGCGCGGGCTTGCTTATCAAAAAGATTCGACGGTTAACTGGTGCCCGAAATGTGAAACGACGCTTTCCAACGAACAGGCTTCCGGCGGAACGTGTTGGCGCTGCGGAACGCAGGTTGAAAAGCAGATTCGAAAACAATGGTTTCTGAAAATTACCGCTTATGCCGAAGAACTTCTTGCAGGAATGCCGGAGATCGAAGCGGGCTGGGCGGAGCGCGTTTTGACGATGCAGAAAAATTGGATCGGCAAAAGCGTTGGCGCGTTTGTGGAGTTTAAGGTTCAAGGTTCAAGGTTCAAGGTTCAAAGTGAAGATGCAGGCAACCAGCAATCTGTCATTACAAATTCTGAATCAATCCGTGTTTTCACGACGCGCATTGATACGATTTATGGCGCAAACGCGGTGGTCGTCGCGGTGGAACATCCGATTGTTGAAGGAAATTTCGATCAATTGGCAGGGGATATAAAAGCGAAAATTGAACAGATAAAAGCTGCGAAAGCCAAGCCAACCGGCTACGGTGAGGAAGTGGAAAAAGACGGCGTTGATACTGGCTTGAGGGCAACGAATCCGTTTAACAATGAAGAACTCCCAGTCTGGGTTGGCAATTACGTAATGATGGAATACGGGACGGGCGCGGTGATGAGCGTTCCGGCGCACGATGAGCGTGATTTTGAATTTGCGAAGAAATTTGATTTGCCAATTAAGGAAGTAGTCTCAAGTCTCAAGTCTCAAGTCTCAAGTCTCAAGTCTGAAATTGAAGCGGCATTTATGGAATATGGTGATTTGATAAATTCGGGCGAGTGGTCAGGCAAGACGAGTGATGACGCAAAACGTGAAATGGCGAAATTTGCCGAAGAGCATCAATTTGGTGAATCGGCAACGACTTACCGTCTACGCGATTGGGGAATTTCGCGTCAGCGATTCTGGGGTGCGCCGATACCGATCGTTTATTGTGAAAAGTGCGGAATAGTTCCCGAAAAATACGAAAATCTGCCAATTGAATTGCCTGAATCCGCTCCGTTTACGGGTGTTGGCGAATCGCCTCTGGCAAAAGTTCCGGAATTTTATAATACGAAGTGCCCGGACTGCGGAGAATCCGCGCGGCGCGAAACGGACACGATGGACACTTTTGTCGATTCGACCTGGTATTATTTCAGATATACCGATCCGCACAACCAGGATTTGCCGTTTAACCCTGAAACTGCGGCGTATTGGATGCCGGTTGATCAATATATCGGCGGCGTTGACCACGCAGTAATGCATCTGCTTTACACAAGGTTCTGGACAAAAATGATGCGCGACATCGGTTTAATAAATTTTGATGAACCGGTTAAAAATTTGCTGACGCAGGGAATGGTCGTCGGCGAATCTTTCTACAGCAAATCTCTGGAAAGCTACGTTCCGCCGGATGATGTGGAAACAGTCCGCGATGAAAAGGGAAAAATTGTTGGTGCCAATTTAAAAATGGACAATTCGCCGGTCAAAGTTGCCGTCGAGAAAATGTCCAAGTCCAAATATAACGGGGTTGACCCGGACGATATGATTTCGATTTACGGAGCGGACGCGGTGCGAATTTTCGCTTTGTTCGCCGCGCCCGCCGAAAATGAATTGGTCTGGCAGGAAACTGGAATCGACGGCGCTGTGCGGTTTTTGCAGCGCGTTTACCGGTTTGTTTATCGCTGGCACAAAGTTTTGCAAAACAGCAGAAATGCGAGAATAGTGAGTGCGGAACCGGAAAACTCACCGACAACTTCTGCCGATTTGAACGCAGGAAACGGCGATGCGCGAAAATTGCGCCAGAAAACCCATCAAACCATCAGGCGTATTACTGAAAATTTTGAAACTTACCAATTCAACACGCCGGTCGCCGCTTTGATGGAATTATCAAATGCTTTGGGCGATTTTAAAGTTGAGCCGTCGGCAGCGAGCGAAACGGATTTGTTTGCGGTCGGCGAAGCGCTGGAAAGTTTAATTTTAATGCTCACGCCCTATGCGCCGCACTTTTCTGAGGAATTGTGGGAAATACTCACGAAAAATTCAGAAGGGATTTTGAAATCGGGCGCGAAATTTCCCGTCGCTAATGAAAATCTTGCCAAATCTGACGAACTCGAAATACCGATTCAGATCAACGGCAAACTTCGCGCGCGCGTTTCTGTCTCGCCTGAGATATCGCAGGCAGATTTGCAGGCGCAAGCTTTAACAAACGCGAAAGTTTTGGAATACACGGAGGGCAAACAAATCATCAAAATTATTATCGTTCCAAAAAGGCTTGTCAATATTGTTGTCAAAGAATAAATAAGCGTCCAAATATTTTGGGTCGGCAGACGAGTAAGGTTTTAAATCAGGCATTTTTAATGCTAATGTTTTAAAATACTGGTAATAATCGCGCTCTTTATTTAATCGGCGCGAAGTCAGAGTTTTAGAGGATGAAAAATTTAATGAAAAATTTATTGACGAAAACGATTTGGTTTATTCTTTTGTGTGTTGTTTCTTTTAATTTGAACGGTTGCACAAATTCTGCAAGTACTCAGAAAAGTTCGGTTGAAAACACTGGCTCGCCTTCCTCGAATGAAAGCAAAATTGAAACGAAAATCAATAATTTTCCGCCCGCGCCCGTCGCTGTCATGACTGCCGACATTCGAGCTTTAGATGAATCGACGTTTAAGATTGAAGACAAAAAAGGTAAAATTCTTCTCCTCAATCTCTGGGCGACGTGGTGCGGTCCGTGCCGTGCGGAAATGCCGGAACTTGTCGCAATGCAGGAGAAATATAAAGACCAAAATTTTGAAATTATCGGTCTTAATAGTGATGATGAATCTCCCGAAGAAATAAAGGCGTTTGTCGAAACAATGAAATTGAATTATACAATTGCTTGGTCTGACCCGAAATTAATCGGTGAACTATTCAAACTCAGTAAAGCTAATAGCGCGATTCCGCAGACTTTTCTTATTGACCGGGAAGGACATTTGCGCGGTGTATTTGTCGGCGGTGGCGCGAAGGTAGTTAATCAATTGAAAGAATTAGTTGATAAGACGGTTAACGAATCTTAAAAAAAATTATTGCCGGAGTAAAATAAAATTTTCTAGTTTGCTTCTTTTTGTAGCACTTTTGGTTCAACTAAAATTGTCTTGAAACTCGCAAGACTGACAAGTCCAACGCCCGCGCCTTTTGGTTTGTTGACAAATTTTTTTTGCGTGTAGTGAACAGCGACTTTCCCCTGGCTTCTCGCCTGGCTGAAAAAAGCGGCAAGTTCGGCGGCTTCAAGCAAAGTTTTTTGCGGGATTTCGCTTCTGTTCGGATTTTTGACAACGACGTGCGAACCCGGATAATCTGCCGCGTGAAGCCATAAGTCCTCACTTCGCGCTACCCGAAAAGTCAGAAAATCATTGTCCTTCGCGCCCTTTCCAACCAAAATATCAAATCCTTCAGATGAAACGTAGCGTTTCGCGCCCTTAAAATTCTCGGTTTGCTTTTCATTTGATTTGACAGGAATTTTTTCAATTTTCGCGCCCAAGAAATCAGTGATAAAATTTTCATCACTTTCCTCGATCGCCTGCTCAAGCCGCAGGTGTTTTTGCATCAAATCTTTAAGTTTCAAATCTAACGCTTCCAGCCGTTTGGAAATTTCCGTCTGCGCGTTGCGGGCTTTTGTGTAGCGTTTAAAAAATTTTTCGGCGGCTTCGGTCAGAGTTTGATTCTCGTCAACTCTAATTTCAACGGTCGGGGTCGAATCCTGGTAATAATCAACGACCAGAACTTTATCGCCTTCGCGCACGGCAGTTACTAAATTCGCTAAAAGTAAATCGCCAAAGCGTTTCCAGGCTTCGGCATCGCCGTGATTTTCCAAATCCTGCTTGAGTTTTTTTTCTAATTTAGTCTGTTTGGAAGTTTCCTGCTTTATTTTGGCTCGGGCGGCGCTGGCTTTTGCTCGAAAAGCCTTTTCAACTTCAATTTCTAAATAATGCGTGTCTATCGCTTCGGACAAAGTTTTGAAATTTGCTTGCGGAAAAGTTTCCGATTCTTTTTCACGTGTTGAAGTTTCCGCGTTTCGACGCTCGGGCGGAGCGTATCGATCCCCAACTTCCTGTCCCGTCCCGGCAGTCTCGCGAAGTGTGTCAAGCACAAAATTATTTTTATCGAGTAGGAAAAGATTGGCGGAACGCCCCGTCAATTGAATGACAATCGAGCAATTTTCGACTTGTCCGAGTTCATTGGAGGAGGAAAAATCAAACTGCAGAATTCGCTCATTTTCTGTTTTACTGATTTTTTGCAAAACGGCATTCGCCAACCGATTGCGAAGAAGCAGAACAAACGGAGAAGAATTTTTGGCTAGTTTTTCGAGGTCGCGCACACGCCTTTTGATTAAATAAAGGCGCGGCGCGGACGGCTCGACGCTGATCAAAAGATACTGCGAATCTGAAAGTCGAAAGTCGATCGCTAAATGAAAACGAGAAAGCGGAAAAATTTTGCCGAACTTTTTTCCTATCAGATAGGTTTCAAGTTCGGCACAGATTTTTTGTAAAGTAATTTCGTTCACGCGGCTTAAAATTCAAGATTTGAATGGGTCGAGTTTGAATCTTGAACATTTAATACTCGGTTATTCTTCTTTGATGACGATTGTTCCGGAAACCAAATCGTGAGCGGCGCGTTTTTCTTCATTAAAGGCGAGCGTCAAGAATCCGATTCCGCCGAACGCTAGTG
>JACCRD010000088.1 GCA_013813755.1 Acidobacteriota bacterium
TTCTGGCGAAAATTTATCACGTTGAGCCAAATGATTGGGCGCAATTTCAGGAATATGTCCGCCGCATCAATTACGATGACAAAACGCCGCGCCCGACGATTCCGGGCAAATTAGTTGCCGACAAAAGAGTTTTGGTCAAAAACCAACCGGATGAAATGGTTGAAACGCGCATTGATTTGACCGAATTCTTAGACGGCGATTTCGGTCATTTAATCGTTGACATCGAGCCGCCAGTGCGGGTCAATCAATATGACCGGACACGCATTTTTTCGTGGGTTCAGGCAACTCAGATCGGTCTTGACGCTTTTGTCGATAATCAGGAATTAGTCGGTTTCGCAACGGAACTCAAAATGGGAAAACCGGTGGCGGGCGTTGAATTATCGATTTTCCCAAATGGACAGAAAGTGAGCGGTGAACGGTCAGCACTCAGCGGTCAGGAAGAAAAGGTAGAAAATTCGGGTGCGGCTCGACAATCGTGGATGGCTTGGGCGTGGAGCTTTCTCGCACCTGATGAAACAGAGAAAGATATACTTTTAACCGACGGAAACGTCGAAACTTCGCGGTCTGAAACTATTGAAGCGGCGCAGACGAATCAGACGAGCGCGAACGGAATTTTGCGCCTGCCTCTGCCGGAAAAGATGGCAAAACAGCAAAATATTCTGATCGCCAGAAAAGGTAAGGATGTCGCATTTTTGCCCGAAAACTCTGATAATTACTACTACAATCTGGATGTCGGCTCGTGGTATAAGAAACCGCAAACCGACTGGCTGCGCTGGTTTGTTTTTGATGATCGCAAAATGTATCGCCCGAAAGAAGAAGTCGCCGTCAAAGGCTATATTCGCCTTTATCAATCAGGTAAATTCGGTGACATCGCCCCGCTCGGCGACCAGGCGAGCGGAGTGACTTATTCGGTTAAGGATTCCCGAAACAACGAAATTGCCAAAGGAACAACAAATCTGAATTCTTTCGGCGCGTTCGATTTCAAATTTAAACTGCCTGACAATGCAAATTTAGGTCAAACAAGAATTGATTTGGAAACCGTTGGTTCTTATGAAGGTACTTATACACACGGTTTTCAAATTCAGGAATTTCGTCGCCCCGAATTTGAAGTGACGGCGAAAAACGAAACAGAACCCGCGTATTTCGTCAAACAAACAGCGAATGTATCGGTCGAAGCAAAATATTTTGCGGGCGGCGGTCTGGCGAATGCCGAAACGAACTGGACTGTAACTTCAACGCCGACCAATTATACACCGCCAAATCGCGGGGATTTTACATTCGGAACCTGGTTTCCTTGGTGGCGCGGTTATGGCGGAAATTACGAGTTGACGACGACGCAAAATTTCAAGGGCATAACCGACGCAAGCGGCAAACATCTTTTGAAAATTGATTTTGAGGCGGCAAATCCGCCGCGCCCGTATAATGTTTCGGCGGCGGCTTCGGTTCAGGATGTCAATCGTCAAACGTGGTCAAGCACGACGAATCTGCTGGTGCATCCGTCGGAACTTTACGTCGGCATTAAAACGCCGCGCACGTTTGTCAACAAAGGCGAAATTATCCAAGTCGAGTCAATTGTCACAGATATTGACGGCAATTTAGTCGGAGACCAAGATGTGCAGATGAAAGCCATTCTGAAAGACTGGGTTTTTGATAAGGGAAGCTGGCAGGAAAAGACCATTGATGAGCAGACATGTAACATCATAACAGCAGAAACAAAATATTGTACCTTCACAGCGAGACAAGGCGGACGTTACACAATTACGGCGCGTGTTTTGGACAACCGTGAACGTCCGAATGAAAGCGAATTAACAATCTGGGTTCCGGGCGGAAAAACTCCGCCGAAGCGCAATGTCAAGAAGGAAGAAGCCAACCTGATTCCCGACAAAAAAGATTACGCCCCCGGCGATGTCGCGGAAATTCTCGTGCATTCTCCGTTTGTTCCAGCGGAAGGTGTTTTGACTTTGCGGCGCGACGGCATTGTTAAAACCGAACGTTTTTCGATGAAGGAATCTTCGACAGTTCTAAAAATTCCGCTTGAAGAAAAATATCTACCGAACATTTACGCGCAAATCGATTTGGTTGGCGCGGCTGAAAGGACTAACGACAAAGGCGAAACTGACGCGAAATTGGCAAAACGTCCGGCGTTTGCCAGCGGTTCAATAAACTTACCAATTTCGACGGCTTCACGAAAATTAACCGTCTCCGCCGAGCCGCAATCAAAAACTCTCGAACCGGCGGGCAAAACGAAAATCAATGTTGAAGTAAAAGACTTTTCGGGCAAACCGGTTGCGGGCAGCGAAGTTGCAGTCGTCGTTGTGGACGAAAGCATTTTAGCTTTGACCGGTTATCGCATTGGCAATCCGCTCGACATTTTCTACACACAGCGCGGGAACGGTGTAACCGATTATCATTCGCGCAAAGATGTGATTTTAGATAATCCAAATTTTGTCGGCGTTGGTTCAGGAAGCGGAAAGGGCGCAGGTCAAGGAAGTGGAACGGGTGATGCAGTTGATAACGCAATTAATTCAAGACTAATGCAAGCACTACCAGTGATGGCAAGAAGTGCGAAACTAGAAAGAAGTGCTGATGACCCACGAAATAGCACGCCAACAGTTTCAGATGAAGCGCAACAAAATAATGCACAAATTAATCTGCGCCAAAACTTCGACGCGCTCGCCGTCTTTGCGCCGAATGTTAAAACTGATTCAAGCGGCAGAGCAACGGTTGACGTGAAATTGCCCGACAATTTAACCCGTTACCGGATAATGGCAATTTCGGTGGACGCGGGAAAACGCTTCGGTTCAGGCGAAAGCTCGCTGACGGCGAAACAGCCTTTGATGGTGCGCTCGTCCGCGCCGCGCTTTATGAATTTCGGCGACAAAGTGGAATTGCCCGTCGTTGTCCAAAATCAAACTGACAATCCTCTGACGGTTGATGTGGCAGTTCGCGCGACGAATGCCGAATTGACAAACGGCGGCGGCAGAAAAGTTGTCGTTCCGGCGAATGACCGCGTGGAAGTTCGTTTTCCAGTTTCGGCGATGAAAGCGGGAACGGCGCGGTTTCAATTCGCGGTAACGTCAGGCAAATTCTCGGATGCGGCGGAAATCAATCTGCCCGTTTGGACTCCGGCGACGACCGAAGCTTTTGCGACTTACGGCACGACGGACGAAAACGGCGCAATTGTTCAACCCGTCGAAGCGCCGAAAGATGTCTTTCCGCAATTCGGCGGCTTAGAGGTGACAACCGCTTCGACGCAGTTACAGGAATTGACCGATGCGTTTATTTACCTGCAAACTTATCCGTTTGAAGGTTCGGAACAGGTTGCGTCGCGAATGATTTCGATTGCCGCGCTCGAAGATGTTTTGAAGGCGTTTAA
>JACCRD010000094.1 GCA_013813755.1 Acidobacteriota bacterium
TGATTGCCAAAGCCGGAATCGTGACGCTCGGGTTATTTCTCGGCTTGACGGCGACGGTTTTTCTGACGCGCAAAGACTTTTCATTTCTCGGTCCGATTCTGGCAATCGGCGGGTTTGTCGCCCTCGCGTTTATCTTTTCAGGCATTGTTTTTGGTTTCAGTCTGGGCAGTGTGTTTGCATTCATAATGGTTGCTTTCGCAGGCGCGGCGATTCTTTATGAAACTTCCAACATTCTGCATCATTACCGACCAAATCAACACGTCGCGGCTTCCCTTTCACTTTTTGCCAGCGTCGCTTTGCTTTTCTGGTATATACTGCGGATATTTATGGGTTCGAGAAATTAATTTTTCTTAAATTGAAAACACGAAGCGATTTATTTTGACTCAAAAATATTCATTTCAGAATTTTTCGCATTTTCAAAAAAGGTTTTTGCTGATAGCAAAAACCTTTTTTATTTTTTAAACCTGAACCTTTTTCATACACCCGATGTCTCGATACACTCCACACGCTTATTAAGTTTTACCGCAGTAAACGAGAGCTTTAGAGCATTTGCCTATCTGGCACGCTTCTTGTATCCATACCGTCGCAAGTCACATACGTTCAGTTTAACGTGAAGACAAATTTTAACTTTCAAACGGAGAATATTATATATGGCAAATCAAGATGTTATTTCAACGCTAAATAATTTAATTGCAACGTGCAAAGACGGACAAAATGGTTTTCAGGAAGCGGCAGAAGGTGTCGAAAGGTCTGACTTAAAATCGCTTTTTTATGAGTGTTCGCAGCAGCGCAGCCAGTTAGCAGGCGAATTGCAGCCGCTCGTCAGAGAATTGGGCGGTGATCCTGAAAACACCGGAAGCGTTGCCGCCGCTTTTCATCGTGGTTGGATAGATATTAAATCAGTTGTGTTGGGCAAAGACGAAACAGCTATTTTGAACGAATGCGAACGCGGGGAAGACGTCGCCCTCAACGCCTACAAAAAAGCTCTGGAAGAAACACTCCCGGCAAATGTTAATTCCGTTGTTCAGACTCAGTTTAACACGGTTAAAGCGACCCACGATAAAATCAGGGATCTTCGCGACAAATCGCGCGCGGCAAATAGCTAGAGTTAGAATTTCATTTCTCATTTCGATCCGCAAAAAAAGGAGCTTCACGCTCCTTTTTTTGTTTTTGTAAAAAGTTGTGAAAACAGTTCTAAAAAATGTTTTCACAACTGACGACAAGCTAGAATATGCTCTTAATTTCCGACAACCTTCAACCCACTTTTCTCATTTTCTTCAATAGACGGATAATCCGCTGAAATTCTAATGCATGCCGCATAATGTTTTGATTTTATTTCAACCAACTGCGGTTCAATTTTTTTGCATTCCGCAATTGCATATGGGCAGCGCGTATTAAAATGACAGCCGCTCGGCGGATTGATCGGCGAAGGAACATCGCCGGTTAAAATAATTCTTGTGCGTTTAGCTTCGATTGTCGGATCAGGAACAGGAACGGCGGAAATCAAAGCTTTCGTATACGGCATCAGGGGATCGCTGTAAACTTCTTTCCCTTGACCGAGTTCGACGATTTTGCCGAGATACATCACCGCTACCCGGTCGGACAAATGCCGGACGGCACGTAAATCGTGTGAAATAAACAGATATGTTAAATCTTTTTCCGTCTGAAGTTTCTCCATCAAATTCATAATCTGCGCTTGAATCGAAACGTCCAATGCGGAAATCGGCTCGTCGGCAACGATAAATTCCGGGTCAACCGCCAGAGCGCGCGCAATTCCGATGCGCTGTCTTTGCCCGCCGGAAAATTCGTGTGGGTAGCGTTTTACGAAGCGCCGATTGAGTCCGACGGTTTCCATTAAATCCTGTACTTTGTTGTCAACGCTTTCGCCTTTTGCCAGATTAAATGTTCGAATCGGCTCTCCGATAATATTTCCGATTGTCATCCTCGGGTTCAGGCTCGCGTATGGATCCTGGAAAATCATCTGCAGATTTTTACGTTCTTCACGCATTGCAGTCTGCGAAAGATTTGCTAAATCTTTTCCGTTATAAAAAACTTGCCCGCCGGTTGGTTCAGTAAGGCGTAAAATCGCTTTTCCGAGAGTTGATTTTCCGCAGCCGGACTCGCCGACAAGACCGAGCGTTTCTCCTTTTTTGATGTCAAAGGAAACACCGTCAACCGCTTTGACAACCCGTCGAACCGGGCTCCCGCCGGTAATTTTATCGATAAATCCACCGCCGCCGAGATTGTAATGAACCTGTAAATTTTGCAGAGAGATAAGATTGTTTCCGTTGTTTTCCGTCATTAGTTTACTTCTCTCTCCTTAAGCGATTCAGCATATACTTCTTTGGCAAAATGGCACAGCGAAAAATGGTTTTCGTTAATTTGTACAAAAGGCGGATACTCGCGCACGCAAATATCCTGCGCTTTTTCGCACCGTGGTGAAAACGGACAGCCCGGCGGAAGATGCGCCACATCCGGCGGCAAACCCGGTATTTGATAAAGTTCCGTTCCTTGTTCGTGCGCGGGGTCAGGCACCGATTTTAACAAACCTTTGGTGTATGGATTGGCAGGAGTGGCAAAAAGTTCGGCGGTTGGTGCGATTTCAAAAACTTTCCCTGCATACATCACAATGATTTTCTCGGTCATTCCGGCAACCACGCCCAAATCATGCGTAATAAGAATAACGCTGGTGCCGAGTTTTGTTTTTAGATCTTTGATGAGTTCTAAAATCTGCGCCTGAATCGTGACGTCAAGTGCCGTTGTCGGTTCATCGGCAATCAGCAGTTCAGGTTCGCAGCTTAAAGCCATCGCAATCATCACGCGCTGGCGCATACCGCCTGAAAATTCGTGCGGGTAACTGTTGACGCGACTTTCAGCATCCGGAATACCGACGATTTCGAGCATTTTAATCGCGTGTTGGTAGGCTTGTTCTTTGGAATGTTTTAGATGAAGTTGTGTGACTTCCATTAACTGTGTCGAGATTTTCAAGAACGGATTTAAGGATGTCATTGGATCCTGAAAAATCATCGCAATCCGTTTGCCGCGAATTTTTCGTATCTCATCAATCGAAAGTTTTCGCACATCAATGCCGTCAAAAATAATATCGCCGTCAACAATTTTCCCGGGCGGTTCAGGAATAAGACGCATAATCGATAGATTAGTCACCGATTTCCCGCTCCCCGATTCACCAACAATACCGAGCGTTTCGCCTTTTTTCAGTTCAAATGTAATTCCGTCAACGGCTTTAACAACACCGTCTTCAGTTTGAAAATATGTTTTTAGATTTGTTACAGAGAGTATTGTTCCATTTTGATTGCTCATTTATTTTCTTCTAACCGATTTTCGAAATTCTGCTAAACACCTCTAGAATCTAGAATTTACGTGTTTGCGGATCCAGCGCATCGCGCAAACCGTCGCCTAAAAAATTCAGTGAAAACAACGTCAATGCCATCGTTACACCTGGAAAGATAAGCTGCCACGGGAACACTGAAATATTCTTAATGCCGTCTGCCGCCAAACTTCCCCACGATGCAAATGGTGCTTGGACGCCAATTCCCAAAAACGAGAGAAATGCTTCGGATAACATTACGCTCGGGATAGTCAACGTCGCATAAACAATCACTGGACCCAGAGCATTCGGAACAAGATGGCGGAAAATGATCGAAGTGGTTGAAACGCCGGTTGCCCGCGCCGCCAACACAAATTCTTGATTTTTCAGTGAAAGAATCTGCCCGCGAACCACCCGCGCCATCGTCAGCCACGAAACCAAACCCAGCGCAAAGAAAAGTAAAATAATTTGGCTTAAACCCTGCCCGCCGCCGAGAGAATTTGCAATTGATTGAATCCATTCAGGCGTGTTCGGTCCGCCGAAAACCGAGAGCAGAACGATAACGATTAGTATATATGGAATCGCGTAAATAATGTCCACGACGCGCATCATAAAATTGTCGATTTTGCCGCCGAGATAACCAGCCGTTGCACCGTAAGAAACACCGACAATCAAGGATACAATTGTCGAAATCACGCCGACCATCAGGGAAATTCTGCCGCCCTGCAAAACGCGCGCTAAAATATCGCGCCCCGAATCGTCTGTTCCCATCGGATGCTGAAGCGATGGTGGAAAAGACTTTATCAACTCGCCTTCGGGCGGAATGTAATCGAACGTGTAGCCGGTTGTCCAACGAATTATCGCCGGTCCAACGATGACGGCAATGACCATAATAATCATTACAATCAAACCGAAAACAGCCAATTTATTTTTCAGCAGTCGCCGCCAGGCGTCTTTCCAGAGCGATGTTCCTTTTACTGTTTCTACATTTTCTGCCATAAATTTTATGAACCAAAATTTTGTCAACTTGCAATATTAAATTTTCAATTGAGTTTGATTTTATCGTTTTACCCTTTTTGAGGATTCTTGCCAAACGGTAATATCCAATTATTGGCTGTTTAACCAATGATATTTTTTCTAATTCGACAACTGCTGTCATAACTTTTATTCGTAGCGAATACGCGGGTCTAAAAATGCGTAGGAAATATCAACCAATAAATTGAAAATCATTATCAGAATCGAAAGAAAAGCGACGATGCCGAGAATCAAAGGCTCGTCCCGGTTCAAAACCGCCTGAATGAAGATATTACCCAAACCGGGAATTGCAAAAACTCTCTCGACGACGACGGTTCCGGCAAGCAGCGCGGCGAGTGCAGGACCAGTAAATGATACGACCGGAATTAAACCGCCGCGCACCGCGTGTTTGAGTAATACTGTCAGTTCACTCAAGCCTTTCGCTCGTGCCGTTCGAATATAGTCCGAACGCAACACTTCAAGCATTCCAGCACGCGTCAGCCGTGCGATGTATGCTGCATAGATCGCTGCTAATGTAATGACGGGCAGCACATAGCTTAAAACGCCACCGGTTCGAGCCGGAGGAAACCAATAAAGCCACAGCGAAAAAATCAAAACCAAAATTGGACCTAAAACGAAATTCGGAACTGAAAGCCCGAGCATCGCCAGAGACATCGAACCGTAATCAGCTGCCGAATTTTGTTTGAGCGCGGCAATGATTCCGGCAGCTAAACCGATAGCGAGCGCGAGCAGATAAGCGAGAATACCGATTGTCGCCGAATACGGAAAATGCCGCCGGATGATTTCATTAACGGACTGCCCTTCGTATTTGAGCGAATCGCCGAAATCTCCGCGCACGATATTACCGAGCATAATTCCGTATTGCTGATAAACAGGCTTATCGAGTCCATATTTTTTCTTTATATTTGCTTCGATGGCGGCGGGCAATTTCTTTTCGCCTGAATAAAAGCTGCCTGGCGCCATCCGGATCAAAACCCACGTCAAGGTCACGACGAGCAGAGCCATCGGGATAATAATTAACAATCGGCGAATGATATAACTGAGCATATTTTATATTTTGGCTGACGTTTGATTATGTTTGGAAAGTTCAATTATTCCGTGATGTTCGTCACTTTTTGCGAACTCATTAAACGGCTTACTTGTTCTTCCACCGCCGCGTCCTGCACTTTCATAATGTTATCCACGTTTGTATCCCACTTTGCCGCGTCGCGCTCGATATAAACAAATTTCCAGGGGTGAAGCGTTCCCGGATTCGGATACATTCCTTTGATATAAGGCTTTTTCATCCAGTTTGTGCCCTGCGTCATCAGAGGAATAAAAAGCTGCTGATCCATTAAATATTGCTCGGCGCGGGCAAGCATTTCAAAACGTTTTGCTTCATCGACGGTCTTGTTCGCCTCGTCCAGCATCTGGTCATATTTTGGATCAGTCCAACCGGTCGCGCCCTGATTTTGAGCCGTGTAATGCAAACCTAAAAAAGTAAACGGATCCATATAATCACCAACCCAGGCGTGACGTACGATGCCATCATACTGAACTTTGTTGCGGAAATCGAGAAATGTCTTCCACTCCATATTTTTGAGCGGCAAGGTAATTCCCAAATTTTGTTTCCATTGCGCCTGCATAAATTCAGCCAGGGCTTTGTTCGATTCCGCTGTGTTGTAGTTAATAATAGCTTTTTCGAGCGGAAAACTCGGACACGAAAAAGTATTGCCGTTTTGCTGCACCGGATAACCGGCTTCAGCTAATAATTTGCGAGCTCTTTCAGGATTAAAACGACGATTAGCATCCCATTCTTCCTGCGAAATATTTTTTGTTTGGCGAGTTTCGGCTTGCACTTTTTGTCGTGCTTCTTCGTATTTAGGAAAAATTCCTTCCGGCGTAAAATCGTAAAGTGGTTTAACCGTCCGGCGAAATTCGGCGAGCGC